>JACDGO010000194.1 GCA_013821585.1 Sphingomonadaceae bacterium | reverse complement strand
CCGCGATTCAGGGCGCGGCGACCGACCTTGCGTCGCCCATTACTGAAGGCGGGCGCAGCCTCGTCGCCGTCGTCGTTTCAGGCTATGATGGCGTCGCGGCCTATATCGAGGCCGGATCGAAGAACCGCGCCATGGAAGCCGAAACCCGCGCCAACCGCGCCGCGCTGATCGAGGCGCGGGCGATCGCGCGCGAGAACCACCGGCTCAAGCGCCTCGTCCGCCTCGTCGAAAGCGGGCGCGAGACGGTCACGACGGCGCGGCTCGTCGCGTCGACCGGCGCAAGCAGCCGACGCTATGCGACGCTTTCCGCCGGCGCGGCGCAGGGCGTCGCCAACGGCCAGCCGGTGCGAACCCCGGAAGGCCTGATCGGGCGAATCGTCGCCGCCGGGCGGGTGACGGCGCGCGTGCTGATGATCACCGACGGCGGCAACGTCGTTCCAGTCAAGCGCGTGTCCGACGGCATGCCCGCGCTCGCGACCGGACGCGGCGACGGGGCGCTCGACATCCGACCGCTCCAGGCGAGCAACAACCCGTTCAATCCCGGCGACATCTTCGTGACGTCCGGCGCGGGCGGAATCTATCCGCCCGACATTCCCGTCGCGCTCGGCAAGGTCCGCACGCGCGACGCGATCGTCGCGCGGCCGATCGCCGATCCCACGCGGCTCGACTTCGCGATCGTGCAGCCGCCGTTCGTGCCGGCCGCGCCCGACTTGCCCGCACCGGACCGCCCGTGATCGCGCTCGTCCGCCGCCACACGCGCTTCGATCCGCCGCCGAGCGCGCTCGAGCGTCAGCTCGTGCCGGTCGTCTCGGTGATGCTCGCCTCGCTCGCTCCGCTGCTTCCCTTCGTCGCGACCGAGCCTCTGCTGCCGCCGTTCGGCTTCATGACGCTTCTTGCCTGGCGATTGCTGCGCGTCGATCTGTGGCCGGTCTGGGCCGCGCTGCCGCTCGGCGCGTTCGACGACCTGTTCAGCGGCCAGCCGATCGGATCGGCGATGGCGATCTGGACGGTCGCGTTGCTCGTGCTAGAGGCGGTCGACGGGCGGCTGGTGTGGCGCGATCATTGGCAGAACTGGGCGATCGCGGCGTGCGCGATCGCGCTGGAGCTGCTGTTCGCGCTCGGCCTCGCGATGGTCGGCGGCGGAGCGACCGCGCCATGGTTCCTTTTGCCGCAGTTCGTCCTGTCGATCCTGCTTTTCCCCGTTGTCGCGCGGATTTGCGCCAGCCTTGACCGGCGGCGGTTCGCGCGATGAAGCTCGACCGGCTGCTCGGCAAGCGCAGCGTTTCCGAGGCGCAGGCGCGCTTCGCGTTCGACCGGCGCAGCTTCGTGCTGGGCGGCGCGCAGCTTTCGATCGGGGCGCTGCTCGCGGGGCGCATGGCCTATCTGTCGATCTTCGAGAACGCGCGTTATGCGCTGCTCGCCGAAAGCAACCGCGTGAACCTGTCGCTGATCCCGCCGCGCCGCGGCTGGATCGTCGACCGCGCAGGAAAACCGCTCGCGCTCAATCGCACCGTGTTTCGCGTCGATGTGATCCCGGATCGGCTGAAGGAACGCAAGGCAACGCTCGACGAGCTCCAGCAGCTGCTTGGTCTCACCGCCGACGAGCGCGACCGGATCGAGCGCGACATCGACAAGGCGGCGGGATTTCAACCCGTGCAGGTCGCCGAGAAGCTGGACTGGCAACGCTATGCCGCGCTCAGCATCCGTGCGCCGGACCTGCCGGGAGTCCAGCCCGCGCAAGGTTTCGCGCGCTATTATCCCGATGGCGCGGCGGTCGGACATCTGATCGGCTATGTCGGCGCCGCCTCGGCCGAGGACTACGCCAAGTCGAAAGACCCCCTGCTGATCGCGCCCGGTTACAAGATCGGCAAGGAAGCGCTCGAAAAGACGATGGAGCCCGTGCTGAAGGGCAAGCCCGGCGCGCGCCGCAGCGAGGTTACCGCGCGCGGCAAGCTGGTCCGCGACCTCGCCACGCGCCCCGATGTGCCGGGCAACACTATCAGGCTGACCATCGACCGCGACCTCCAAGATTACGCGGCGCGGCGGATGGGCGACAATTCCGGCGCGATCACCGTCATCGACCTCGCGACCGGCGGCCTCGCGGCGATGGTCTCGATGCCCGCCTATGACCCGAACAGCTTTTCCGACGGGATCGGCCGCCGCGAATATGCCGCGCTGACGAGCGACGATCATCTGCCGCTCGTCAACAAAACCCTGCATGCGCTTTATCCGCCGGGGTCGACCACCAAGCCGTCCTCGGCGCTCGCGTTGCTCGAAGCGGGAATCGACCCGGACGAGACCGTCTTCTGCGGCGGCGCGATGCGCGTCGGCAGCGCGATATTCCACTGCGACAAGCGTCACGGCTCGCTCGCGCTCGCCGGCGCGGTCGTTCACAGCTGCGACATCTACTTTTACACGATGGGACTGAAATACGGCGCGAATGCCCTGGCGGGCATGTTCCGCAAGCTCGGGCTTGGCGCAGTTCATCCGCTGCCGCTTCAGCCGCAGCGGTTCGGCACCGTTCCCGACCCGCAATGGATCGAACGCAAGCACAAACGCGCCTGGGCGGCCTATGACACGGTCAACATGTCGATCGGCCAAGGTTATATGCTCGCCAATCCCTTGCAGCTCGCGGTGATGGCGGCGCGCCTCGCGACGGGGCATGGCCTCGAGCCGCACCTCATGGGACCGCCGCGACCCGGCGCACCGCTAGGAGTTAATCCCGCGCATGTCGAGTTCGTGCGCCAGGCGATGGGCAATGTCGTCAACGGAGGCGGCACCGCGGCCGCCGCCAGGCTGCCGATCCCCGGCGTGCAGATGGCGGGCAAGACCGGGACCGCGCAGGTGCGGCGCATCACGCTTTCCGAGCGCGCGGGCGGCGTCCGCTCGAACGCCACGCTGCCCTGGAAGCAGCGCGACCACGCCCATTTCATTGGCTTCGCGCCGGTCGAAAGCCCCCGCTACGCGTTTTCCGTGCTGGTCGAGCATGGCGGCTTCGGCGCCGCCGCCGCCGCGCCGATCGCCCGCGACACGATGACCTTCCTATTCGCGCCCGATCAGGCGATGAAGTCGCTCACCGCGTTGGAGCAAGGCTGGGGAGGCGATCTCGCGACGCGGATGGCGGCGAAGGCGGCGAGCTACAAGACGACGCCCGACCCCGCGCCCGCTCCCGACACAGGCGCGCCGTCCGACGTCCCGGCTCCTCCGGACCTCGCGCCCGAGGTCACGGCCGCCCGATGACCTTGGTTCCCGACGCGATCCGCAGCCTGTCTTGGCGCATCCTGCTCATCGTCGCCGCGCTCGGCGGTTTCGGCCTCGTCGTCCTCTATTCGGCGGCGAGCGGCAGCATAAGACCCTGGGCGCTGTCGCAGGGCGTCCGCTTTGCGATGTTCCTCGTCATGGCCGTGATCCTCTCGCGCATCCCCGAACGAACGTGGAAGGCGGCGGCGTTTCCCGCCTACGGCGTGATGCTCACGATGCTGCTCGCGGTCGAGCTGCTCGGCGCGGTCAGCGGCGGTTCGCGGCGCTGGCTCGATCTCGGCATCATCCGGCTTCAGCCTTCCGAGCTAATGAAGCTGACGATCGTGCTCGCGGTCGCGCGCTTCTACGACCTGTTACCCGCGGGCGAGCTTCGCGGTGTCCACGCGCTATGGCCGCCCGCGCTGGCGATCGGGTTTCCGGTCGCGCTGGTGTTGCTTCAGCCCGACCTCGGCACCGCGACGATGATCGCGGCGGGCGGGATCGTAGTGGTATTCCTCGCGGGTGTGCCTTTGCGGTTGTTCGCGGGCGCGGGCGCGGTGCTCGCCGCCGCGCTGCCTATCGTCTGGGCGACGATGCACGACTATCAAAAGAAGCGCGTCCTGATCTTTCTCGATCCCGAAAGCGACCCGCTCGGCGCCGGCTATCACATCACCCAGTCGAAGATCGCGATCGGATCGGGCGGGATTTTCGGCAAGGGCTTCCTCAACGGCACGCAGAGCCACCTCGACTATCTGCCCGAGGGGCACACCGACTTCGTGTTCGCGACGATGGCGGAGGAATGGGGGCTGATCGGCGGAATATTGATCATCGGCGCATTCCTGCTCGTGACGCGCTGGGGAATGCGCGTGGCGGCGCGCGCGCCGACGCGCTTCGGGCGGTTGACCGCGGCGGGCCTCACGACGACGATCTTCTTCTACGCGGCGATCAACCTGATGATGGTGATGGGCCTCGCCCCCGTTGTAGGTATCCCGCTCCCCCTCGTCAGCTTCGGCGGCACGGCGATGATGACGGTCTTGATCTGCCTCGGCATTTTGATGTCGATCGAGCGCGACGGCTGGCGGCGGCGCAGCTTCGCCTGAAGTGTTGCGCGGCAATCGAGCCGGTGCTACCGGCCCGCCTCTCCGGACGCATAGCTCAGTTGGTAGAGCAGCTGACTCTTAATCAGCGGGTCCTTGGTTCGAGCCCAAGTGCGTCCACCACCTTTTCAATGACTTAACTGGCTGAGCGGCCTTAGGCGCCTTGGCAGCAATCACAGAGTAAGCACCGTTGCTGGATCTCGTACGTTTCCGCGCGCTACTCCGACACAGCTTGGCCGCGAAGCGACCAGCGCGATCAATGCCTCACGTTGTGGCGACGGCGCTGCAAACGTCGGTTTGCGAACGCCGATCCCGAGATGGGCGACGCGACTGATGGCTGATTTCAGATTTCGGCGGCGCGGCGCAAGGTCGTCAGCCGTTCCTCACATACGAGCCTGACACACTCGCTGAGCCGCTCGATCGCCACGGCGATTGCGTCAAGATCGTCGGCGGTGATCGAATAGGTCGCCGAATACCGCGCTTCCACATAAGCGCGTTTCAATTGCTCGAACCGGCTGCGGTCCAGCCGCGTCGCGCGTGGCCATGCGTTGATCAGCCGAGGCTCTTCGTCTTCGGCCAGCGACCGCAGAAACTTGATGTTATGCGAGCGCGGAAAATAGAGGGTCTGGACCAGCAGAAAACAGATGTAGAGCCGTTCGGTCGCCTGATGGAGG
>JACDGO010000193.1 GCA_013821585.1 Sphingomonadaceae bacterium | reverse complement strand
GCGCTCAGCAGCGCGAGAAGAGCCAGAGCGCGCCTCATTTCACGTCTCCCTCGCCAGTCTGGCCGAGCTCGAAATCGCTGACCGGCCGCCGCCTCGGGTCGTTCGCGTCGTACATCAGCGCGCCGTCGATCCACACGCGCTCGGGGCGCGTGTAGACGCTCAAGGGGTCGCCGTTCCAAAGCACGGCATCGGCCATCTTGCCGGGCTTGAGGCTGCCGGTCTTGTCGGCGATGCCGAGCGCCTTGGCCGGATTGAAGCTCAGCCACTCCCAGGCTTCGGCGTCGGGAATATCGATGCCGATCCGCCGTCCGTGCGCGAGCGCCTTGGCGACTTCCTGATTGAGGCGCTGGATGCCGTTTGGATCGTCCGAATGGATCATCGCGCACGCGCCCGCATGGTGGACGAGCGCGATATTCTCGTCGATCGCGTCGTAGCTTTCCATCTTGAAGCCGTACCAGTCGGCCCACATCGCCGCGCAGATGTGATTGTCGCGGAGAAGGTCGGCGATCTTGTACGCCTCGACCGCATGGTGGAACGCGGTGACCTTGTAGCCGAATTCCTTCGCCATATCGATGACGATCGCCATCTCGTCGGCGCGGTAGCAATGGTTTTGGACGAGGATATCGCCGTTGAGCACGCCCGCGAGCGTGTCGAGCTGAAGGTCGCGCGGGGTGTTCGCGTCCTTTTCGCGCTTGCGCTTGTATTCCGCCGCCTTTGCCCAGGTCTGGCGGTCGACCGCGATGTTGCCCATGCGCGTCGAGGGCATCTGGTTGCGACTACCGTAGACGCGCTTGGGATTTTCGCCGCACGCCATCTTCAGGCCGTAGGGGGCGCCCGGAAATTTCATCCCCTGCACGGTGCGCGCGGGGACATTCTTCAGAACGACCGAGCGACCGCCGAACAGGTTCGCCGAGCCGGGCAGGATCTGAAGCGTCGTGATCCCGCCGTTGACGAGCGCGCGGCTGAAACCCGGATCCTGAGGCCAGACGCTGTGCTCCGCCCACACTTCGGCGCGCACCGGCCCCGTCGCCTCGTTACCGTCGGAATTAGCGTCGACGCCGGGGGACGCATAGTCGCCGAGGTGACTGTGGATGTCGATCACGCCCGGAGTCACCCATTTGCCGGTTCCGTCGATGACGGTGGCGCCCGCGGGAATCGGCGTGTCGGGACCGCCGACCGCGGTGACCTTGCCGCCCGACAGGAACACCGTCCCGTGCTCGATCCGCCCGCCCTCGCCGTCATAGACCGTCGCATTGCGGATGACGGTCGGCGCGGCCGGATAGCCGCGATAGGTCGATGGATAGGGATCGGGGTTCCAGTTGACTGCTACGGGCTTCGACGACGCGCTCTCGGGCTTCGATCCGGTCGCGCACGCGGCGAGCGCGAACAGGCTCAAAAAGATCGCGGAAGAACGCATGCTACTTAACCCCGTGCATCAGATATTTGAGCGGGAAAGCGAGGAGAAGCAGGACCGCGCCGATGCCGACCGAGATCCAGCCGATCGTCGTAAACACGCCGAGATAGGTGTCGAGGCTGACCTTGAGGTTTGTCACCTGCCCGCCAACGGTCTCCACGCTCGCGACCTGCGCGACCGCGCCCGCGACATATTGCGCGACCGAGATCGACAGGAACCACACGCCCATCATCAACCCGACGATGCGCGCGATGGAAAGCTTGGTGATCATGCTGAGCCCGACGGGCGAAATGCAGAGCTCCGCGATCGAGTGGATAAAATAGAGCCCGGCAAGCCATGCGAGGCCGACCTGATAATTGCTGCCCACGAATCCCGCCCCGAAGACGAGGAACAGAAAACCCGCGCCAACGCCCATCAGCGCGAGGCCGAACTTGATCGGAATCGAGGGCTCAAGTCCTCTTCGCGAGAGCATATTCCAGATCAGGCTGAAGATCGGCGCGAGGAGCACGATGAACAACGCGTTGAAAATCTGCGTCTGGCCCGCCGGCATGACATAGACGGGGGCGCTGCCGAAACCGCCGAGCCGCGCGAAATGCATTCCGATCATGACGACGGCCGTGACGACGGCCCAGGCGATGCGCATCGTCCTTTTTACCGCCGGCTCTTCGCCCCAGGAAAAGAACCACCACGCGAGCCAGGCGACGCCGCCAACCAATGCGCCGAAGAACAGATAATAAGTGACCGGGGCCGACCGGAAAGCCGCGAACAAGGGCGCCGTCCAGCCGATTTCCAGGACCGTATTGCGCTCGGCGAACAAGGTAAGCGACGACCCCGCCTGTTCGAACAAGGTCCAGAACACGACGTTGAAGACGATCAGCACCATCGCCGCGAGCATCATTTGAAACTCGGCACGCGTGCCTTTCAGGAACGACCAGATCATGATGCCGGGCACGGAGATCAGGAAGGTGCCGAACAGGAATTTGCCCATGATCGGCAGCGACACGACATAGCCGACGATCCCCGACCCCGGCGGCGGCGCGACATAGTTCATCAGGTTCCAGAACAGGAAAACGACGAGCGGGATGGCGAGCAACGCGCCGCCATAGATCCACCAGTCACGGTTTGCCGGCGCATCGGCGGGACGCTCGCCATAGCCGGCAAGCCGTCCGCCATCGAACTGGAACAGCATCCACGAACACGCCATGCCGATGGCGGCCAGGCCGAAGCCCGCCCACCAGCCGACCGAGGCGGCCAGCAGCGGGCAGAAAAACTGCGACACCAATGAACCCAGGTTGATGCCCATGTAGAATATCGTGAAACCCGCATCGCGGCTGCGGTCGCCTTCCTCATAGAGCGAGCCCACGATCGTCGAAATGTTGGGCTTGAAGAAGCCGTTGCCGATGGTGACCAGCGACAGGCCGAGAAGCAGGATGAAGACGAACGCGTTCGACCGGACGGCGTCGGACTTCATGCCTTCGGGGGCGATTTTTCGAACTTCCGTGCCATCGGCGCCGAGCAGCGACACCGATTTATCGTCATTGCCCTTGATCAGGAGCTTGCGTCCGGAATCGGTGATGAAGCGTTGCTGCGCCGCGCCCTTGCCCTCGACGCTGACTTCATAGCGGTGGCCGTCTATCATCGCGAAGGGCTTCGCGGTCTCGCCGCCGAAGCAGAGCGTGAAATAGCCCAGCGCCATCATGATCGCACCGAACTTCACCGAGCGCTTCGACCCGAGATACTGGTCGGCGATCAGCCCGCCAACGAGCGGGGTCAGGTAGACGAGCGCGGTGAATCCGCCGTAAATTCCGGTCGATGTCGTGTCGCTGAACAGGAAATGATTGACGAGATAGAGCGTTAGGATCGCCCGCATGCCGTAATAGCCGAAGCGCTCCCACATCTCGGTGGTGAACAGCCGCTTCAACTGGCGCGGATGATTGAACCAGGTATTGCCCGCTACAGGATTGACGTGGCTGATATCGGGCTCGGCCGGTGAGTCGGCGGTGGGCGTTTCCAAGATGCTCGCTCCCTCTCGTTGGCGGGCGTCTCGCGCGCCCCTCCTCCGCGGGAGACTTAGCGCGGTTATCTCGCCTGTGAAGAAGATTGTTGCGCGGACGGGATCAGGGGCCACCCCGCGGTGCGCTGCGCCTTGAGTTCGGCAACCGCGGCTGCCGCGCGCGCGATCCGGTCCTTCCAGCGAGGATGCGTTCCGTCGGACAGGATGCCGGCACCTGTCTTAGCGCCGATCCGCGTCCAGAAAGGCACGATCGCATCGACGTCATAACCGGCGCGCGCGACCAGCCAGACGCCAAGGCGGTCGGCTTCAAATTCGGTCGCGCGAAGCGCCGCGCCGCTTTTGCCGAACCCCGCGAAAAGTCCGCGCGAGACGCCTTCGCTGTCGAGCCGTGCGCGATGGCCGAGGATGTTGTGCGCGAGCTCGTGCGCGATCGCCACCGCCAGCTCATCGTCGTTCGCGGCGAAATCGTAGAGACCGCCCGAAATTTCGACGTAGCGGCCGTCCGCGCTTGCATCGAGCTTGCCACCGGGCACGATCTGCACGCGCGAGGCGCAGCCCTTGTCGCCCGCCAGCGCGAAGGTCCGTCGCGCGCCGGAACGCTCCACGACAATCTTCGCTGGCGCATGCGCCAGCGCGGCTTCGACGTCCGCCTCGACCTTCGCCGTGCTCTCATAGCTCGCGCGCGGTGCGACCGCATCGGAGGTCGGCGCGCCGTCGATCGCAGCGATCGTGTCGCCTGCCTGCAACCCGATGCGATCCGCCGGACTGCCGGGGACGATGACGCCGACCGCGGGCCGCCCACCAAGCCCGAGCACCTGCCGCGCAGCGGCGCGTGTGCCGGGCGGGTATTGCGACAGCGTCTGCACCGTGAAACCCGGCAGCGCGACGACATCGCGGCACAACGCGACATTCGCAGTCTGCAGCCGCCAGCCGATCGTCGCCACGCGCAGGTCGGCGGCGCGCAGCGCGTCGAGTCCGGCATCGGGGGCGCCTGCCGCAACGAGAGCGAAGACCAACAGCAACACGTCCGCGCCGCTAGTTGCGCGCGCCGGACGGCACAAGTAGCGCGGCTCCATGCTCAATGACCTGTCGTCCCCGCTCGCGCTGCTGCGCACCCGCCGCTCGGGCAAGCCGCGCGATATGGTCGCGCCCGGCCCTTCGCCCGATCAGCTCCGCTCGATCCTCGAGGCGGCAATCCGCGTTCCCGATCATGGCAAGCTCGCGCCCTGGCGCTTCATCATCGTCGGCGCAGACCAGCGCGATCGCCTCGCCGCGCTGATCGTCGCCGCCTATCGCGCCGAGCGGCCCCGTGCGGGGCGGCTCGAGATCGAAACGATGAAGCAGTTCGCGCGCCAAGCGCCCGCGCTCGTCGTCGCATTGTCGGCGCCGGACGCGGGAAGCAAGATTCCGCATTGGGAGCAGCAGCTTTCGACGGGCGCGGCGTGCATGAACCTGCTGGCCGCGGCGACCGCCACCGGTTTCGTGGCCGGATGGCTGACAGGCTGGGCCGCCTATTCGGACACGGTGCGCGACGCATTCGGCGGACCGGGCGACCGAATCGCGGGCTTTCTCTTCATCGGTTCAC
>JACDGO010000192.1 GCA_013821585.1 Sphingomonadaceae bacterium | reverse complement strand
CATCACGGTCGGGCCAGAGGCGCAGGCCGATTTTGACATGCTGCGGATGTGAACGGCGACCCAAGCCTGGTCGTCATCGGCGCGGGGCCGGCCGGGCTCGCGCTCGCGCGTCACTATTCCGGACCTTCGTTGATCCTCGAGGCGTCGCACGAGGTCGGCGGACTTTGCCGTTCGATCGAATTCGGCGGCGGCGTATTCGATGTCGGCGGACATTCGTTCCACACGCCGCACGCCGAAGTAGCGGGCTTCGTATACAAGCTTATGCGCGGCAACTGGCACGAGCAGCGGCGCGACGCGCGCGTCTGGTTCGACGGCGCGCTGATTCCTTATCCGTTTCAGGCGCATTTCGGTGCGCTGCCCGACGCCGCTGTGGTCGCCGAATGCCGCGCCGGTTCGCGCGACGGGCGCGACGAGGAGGAAAACCTCGAGGACTGGCTGGTCGCGCGCTTCGGCGCGGGCGTCGCGCGGCATTTCCTGCTGCCCTATAACCGCAAGCTGTGGGCGCACGACCTGCGTGACATCGCGTGCGACTGGGTCGGCGAGCGGATCGCGGGCAGCGAGGGAAAGGCGGCGCGCAAGCCGCTCGGCGATGGCACGCATGTCGGCTATCCGGCCGAGGGCGGCTTCGGCGCCATTTTCCGCAAGATAGCGAAAGGGCTGGATATCGCCTTCGGCAAGCGCGTCGTCGCCGTCGATCCGGAGGCACGCACGCTGCGGACCGCGGACGGCGAGGAGCGCTGCTGGTCGCAACTCGTATCGACGATGCCGCTGACCGAGCTGACGCGAATGGTCGGCGGTTGCCCCGAACCCGTCCTCGATGCGGTCGCCGGGCTGAAGCATATCCGCTTGAAGATTCTGCATATCCTCGCCGCGGGCGACCCCGGCGATGCGCCGCACCGCGTCTATATCGCCGACCCGGCAATTCCGCCGCACAAGGTCGCGTTCAATCACACCGCGTCGCCCGCGCTGCGAAAGCGTCCGGTGCAGGCGATCATCGCCGAGATCGCGCATTCGCCGCACAAGAAGGTCGGTGACGATGCGTCGCTCATCGCGGGCACGGTCGACTGGCTGGCGTCCGCGGGGTTCATCCGCCGGGCCGACGTGATCGAAACGCGCGCGATCGACGTCGAGCACGGCTATCCGCTCTATACCCACGACCGTCGCGCGCTTCGGGACATGGTGCGCGGCTGGCTCGCGACCGTCGGCATTCGATCAATCGGCCGCTTCGGCGCGTGGTCCTACGTCAATTCGGACGAATGCATCCGTCAGGGGATGGCGCTGGCGCGCGAGATCGCGCCAGCGCCCAATCCCGCCTAGAACTTCACGCCTGCGGCGATGCCGTAGCGGCGCGGCTCGAGCGTGAACGCGTTGGTGAACAGGCCCGACGACTGATCGGTGACATAGAGGCCCGTGATCGCGTTGTTGTTCGTGAGGTTCTGGACGAACGCGCGGACGAACCAGCGATCCTCGGGGCCGTTCAGCGTGATCTGCGAATTCAGCACCACGTAGCCCTGGATGCGATTGATATTCTGATTGAAGATGCTCCCGAAATATCCTCCGGTGTAGGTGAGGTCGAAACGCGGAACGATCGACCACCCGCGGCTGAACTCGCCGGTGTATTGGACACCCGCCGCGAACTTGTAGTTCGGCGACTGCGGCAGTTGATTTCCGCGGATGTTTACCGGCACACCGCTTGGATAGAGCGTGAAGGGAAGCGGTCCCGCCGCTCCGCCGTTGAACGCCGCGCTGAGCGCGGCCGAAGGCGTCGCGATCGAGGCCTGCAAAGCCGAGCAGACCGAGAACGCGCCGGTCGTGTTCGTTCCGGGGATCGGCGTCGGCGGGCGCAGCAGCGCGGGGTTGCCGACGCTCGCGCCGATCCCGCCGTTGATTGCGCCGACGAACGCGTTCGAAAGCGCCGCGTTGCCGGTGTTCGACCCCACCGCGCAATTCGATGCGTTGGTGACGTCCTTGATGATGACGGCGTCGGCGCGGCCCCCCGAGGGGTCTTGCGGGTTGCCGAGGAACTTGTCGGTCGAGACCTTGGTGTGCAGATAGCTCGCGTTCAAATTCACGAGCACGCTGCGCGACGGTTTGATTAGCGCCTCGGCCTCGAGCCCGTAAATCTTCGCATCGACATTGTCATTGACCGAGGTTCGCGCGACGATGCGGCTCAGCTGAAGCGACTTGTACTGATAGTAGAAGCCCGTGAGGTTGAGCCGAAGCGTGCCGTCGAGGAAGGTGTTCTTGGTGCCGATCTCGAACGCATTGACCGTCTCGGGCCCGAACGTCGTCGGAACCGCGAAGATCGGCGAGAGCGGCGGGTTGATGCCGCCCGATTTATAGCCGCGCGAATAGGACGCGTAGAGCAGGTTGTGCGAAGTGATCTGCCAATCGAGCACCGCGCGGCCCGTGCCGCGACCGAAAGTGACGCGGTTGACGGCGAACAACTGGTTGCCGGCGACTGTCGAATCATAGTCAAGCGCGGCGTAATTGAGCGCCTGAGTAAAGTCGGGCGCGGCATAGGGAACCAGCGCACCCGTGCCGTTCGAGTCGTTGAACAACGTTGTCCGCGCGACATAATATTTGCTGTCGTGATTATACCGCCCGCCCAGCGTCAGCTTCAGCGAATCGCTGAAGTTGACATAGGCTTCCCCGAAGATGCCGTACGACTTCAAATGATAGAATCGGGAATCATTGTCGTAGAACGGCGTGCCGCGATAGACATTGGGGATCGGCGCTCCCGCCGCCCGCGACCCGATCGCGCTGGCCGCGCCGAGCAGGCCGGCGGCATAATCGAGCGCGAACGAATTGACGTAATATTCGTTGTTGCGGACCTTGTTGTCGAGATAGATGCCGCCGATCAGGAAGTTGAACATTCCGTCGAATTTGGTCGTGGCGATTCCTTCGACGGTCCATTGCTTGCCGGAAGCGTTCGACCGGTCGAAATCGAGGCTTGTCGGCGCGCATACGCTATGCCCGCCGAAGACGCCGGTTCCGGTCGATTCGGCCAGCGACTGACAAAATGGTCCGCCGGGGCCGCTCGGAATAAGCGCCGCCGCCAGATTGGTAAAGGGGTTCACGCCGCCGGGAAATGCCGCTCCCGGAGCGGCGGCATTGGCCGCCAGCGCGATAAGTCCCGGATTGTTCGCCAGCGAGCGTTCGATGCCCACGTTGTAGTCGACCGTCGAGTCCGTGGATCCCTCGGTGTAGCCGCCGTCGATCTTGACCGCGACCTTGCCGAAATCATGATTGAGCGTCGCCAGAACCTGCTTCTCGTTCGTTCTGAAGCGAGGCGGCGAGTCGATGTTGACGGTGCGAACGTTGGCGGGATTGGTGAAGCCCGTGTAGACGTCGCCGTCGGTCTGATAGACGCTGCCGAGCGCCAAGGGCTGGAAGAGCGGCCCCAACGCGCCCAGCGCGACGCCGATGAACTCGCGCGAGGTCAGGATGGCGGCGAGCGTGGAATCGCCGTTGAGCTGCTCGAAGCCGGTGCGGTCGGGCAAGCAGCCGAGCACCCCGGTCGGGTCACGATGGCAAAGCTGTTTCTGAATGCGCGAGCGATCGTCGTTTTCGCGGAAATAATGCGCGACGATGTCGAGCGTAGTGTCCGGATCCGGCTGAAAGCGGATCGATCCGCGGATGTCGAACTGGTCGCGTCCGTCGATCTGGCTGTTGGTGAATAGATTGCGTGTGAAGCCGTCGCGCTTCAGGTAATAGCCGGCGAGACGGACGCCGAACACCTCGCCCAGCGGCACGTTGACCATGCCTTTCACGCGATAGCTGTTGTAATTGCCGTATTCACCCTCTGCCGAAGCGTGGAAACCCGACAGGTCGGGTTTGGCGGTGATGAAGTTGATCACGCCCGCCGTCGCGTTACGGCCGAACAAGGTGCCCTGCGGGCCTCGCAGGACTTCAATACGCTCGACATCGAAATATTCGTTCTGAAAGATCGGCGAGCCTTGGATCGGGATGTCGTTGACGTGGATCGCCGTCGCCGCGTCGCAAGTGACGCCGACGCAGAGGTCGCCGATGCCGCGGATCGTGAAGCTCGACGACGAAGTGAAGTTGCCCTTGCTGAAAGTGATGTTGGGCAGGGTAAGCTGAAGGTCGCTCGTCGTGTTGATCTGCTGCGCCTTGAGGTTTTCGGCGGTGAAGGCCGAGACCGCGATCGGCACGGTCTGGAGGCTTTCCGACTGGCGCTGGGCGGTGACGATGATGTCGGTGATGCCGGAATCCGTCGACGATGCCGACTCCCCGGCCTGGGCCGGCGCGGTTTGGGCATAGGCCGGATGGGCCGCGAGCAACGCGATCGCCGACGCGCCGAACAACTGGAGCTTCCGCATGGATCAATCCCTCCCCTGAAGCCGACCGAACGGTCGGCGATCGGCGCTGTCTTCGCACCGTTTCGACGCGATTCTGCGCTCGCCTGACGCGGGCGTCAATGGCGGAAAAACTTCACACAGGTCGAGTTTCAAACCGCTACTTTTCTTGGTCCGCGGTAAGCGCGGTTGCCGTAACGTCAGGCGAAAGGGCTTGGCAGGCCGCCCCCTCCGCGCCAAGCTGCCCGGCATGGCCGTGCCAGATCTGACTCCCGCCGGCGAATCGGCCAAGGTCGCCGTCCCCGAGGATGTCGCCGAGGCGATCCGCACGCTGATCCGCTGGACCGGCGACGACCCGGCGCGCGAGGGTCTGCTCGACACGCCCGGCCGCGTTGCACGGGCCTGGAGCGAATATTGCGCGGGCTATGACGAAGACCCGTCGCAGCACCTGTCGCGCACCTTCGAGGAGGTCGGCGGCTATGACGAGGTCGTCCTGCTCAAGGACATCCCGTTCCAGTCGCATTGCGAGCACCATATGGCGCCGATCATCGGCAAGGCTGCGATCGCCTATCTGCCCAGAGACCGCGTCGTCGGCATCTCGAAGCTCGCGCGCGTGCTCAACGGTTTCGCGCGGCGGCTGCAGGTGCAGGAGCGGCTGACCGCGCAGGTCGCCGACTGTATCTGGGAGAATCTGAAGCCGCAC
>JACDGO010000191.1 GCA_013821585.1 Sphingomonadaceae bacterium | reverse complement strand
GCCGGACGTGCTAAATACGAGGGCCGGGGCGCTTGCCCCGGCCCTTTTTTCTGTCCATTAGGCGACGGGCACCGCCAGCGGGGGTTTGGGCAGGACGATGAAGGCGACGATCGAACGCGCGACGCTGTTGAAGAGCCTCGGCCACGTCCAGTCGGTGGTCGAGCGCAGGAACACGATCCCGATCCTGTCGAACGTCCTCGTCGAGGCGCTCGCCGAAGGCGGCATCCGCCTGATGGCGACCGACCTCGATCTCCAGATCGTCGAGCAGGTCGAAGCCGCGGTCGATCAGGCGGGCGCGACCACCGTTTCGGCGCACACCCTGTTCGACATCGCGAGGAAGCTCCCTGAGGGCGCGCAGGTCTCGCTCGCCGCGTCCGAAGGCAAGATGCAGATCGTCGCTGGCCGCGCGCGCTTCAATCTGTCGACCTTGCCGCGCGACGACTTCCCGGTGATCGCCGAAGGCGAGCTGCCGACCAAATTCGAGCTGCCCGCAGCGACCCTGCGCCAGATCATCGACAAGACGCGCTTCGCGATCTCGACCGAAGAGACGCGCTATTACCTCAACGGCATCTTCCTCCACGTCGCCGACGACGCGCAGCCGGTGCTCAAGGCCGCGGCGACCGACGGCCACCGCCTCGCGCGCGTAACGGTCGCGCGGCCCGACGGCGCGGCGGGGATGCCCGACGTGATCGTGCCGCGAAAGTGCGTCGCGGAGCTCAGGAAATTGCTCGACGAGATCGACGGATCGGTCGAGGTGTCGCTGTCGGCGACCAAGATCCGCTTCGGCCTCGGCAGCGCCGTGCTCACCTCGAAGCTGATCGACGGCACATTTCCCGATTACAGCCGCGTCATCCCGACGGGCAACGACAAGCTGCTCAAGATCGACCCGAAGAGCTTCATGGAAGGCGTCGACCGGGTTGCCACGATCGCCAGCGAAAAGACGCGCGCGGTGAAGATGGCGCTCGATCGCGACCGCATCACGCTTTCGGTGACGAGCCCCGAGAACGGCACCGCGGCGGAGGAAGTCCCCGGCGACTATTCCGCGATGGCCTTCGAGATCGGCTTCAATGCGCGCTATCTGATGGACATCCTCGCGCAGGTCGAGGGCGACACGGTCGAGGTCCACCTGGCCGATGCCGCCGCTCCCACCCTGATCCGCGAAAACGACAAGGCCGCCGCGCTCTACGTGCTGATGCCAATGCGGGTGTAACGAGCAGCTGACGCGGTTCAGCGCGGGTTCAATGCTCGACCGGCAACGCGGCGCGGTTTGCCGGAGAATTCGATGAAGCCCCTCGCAACTTTTTTCCTGCCCGCCGCCCTCGTCGCAGCGCCCGCGGTCGCGCAGCGGGGCGATCTCGCACTTGTTCAGCAGCATTTGCGGGCCGTGACGACGATGACCGCCGACTTCGTCCAGACCGATCGCACTGGGAAGGTGCTGACCGGGACGCTCACCCTGAAGCGCCCCGGCAAGATTCGCTTTCAGTATCAGCCGGACGTGCCGATTCTGATCGTCGGTGACGGCAAGGCGCTGACCTTCATCGACTATTCGGTCAAACAGGTATCGCGCTGGCCGATCGGGAACTCGCCGCTCGGCGTGCTGCTCGATCCGTCGCGCGACCTGTCGGCGTTCGCGCGGATCGTGCCGGGGGGCGACAGCCGCATCGTCCTCGCCGAGGCGCGCGATCCGCGGCATCCCGAATATGGCGCGATCACACTCGCGTTCGCACGCGAGGCGGCGGCACCAGCGGGCCTGCGTCTTCAAGGGTGGGTCGCACTCGACAGCCAGAACAACCGCACCACCGTTAAGCTCACCAACCAGCGCTTCAACATCCCCGTCAGCGACGAGGCGTTCAAATGGCGCGACCCGCGCGGGTCGGGACCGCGCAGCTAGTCATTCGCGTTCATATTGGCGACAGGATCGGTCGCCTATTTCCACCCTTGCAGTCGCGGGGTTGCTCCGGGCGGGATTTTCCCCCTGTTGCCTGTCCTACAGCGCTCCGCGACGAGCCAGCGTGACGAACGCCGGTCGGCCCCCGCTCCATGCCCCCGGAGCGGGGGCCTTTCGTTTTTTGTGGCTGCGCGCGGGCATCCGCCCCGCTTGCTCCTCGCATAAGCTCGAGCGCGCGTTCGCGCTTGCGGGCCTTCGGCCCGGTGCTACATCGCTGTGGTGTCCAGCACCCTCAAGATTGCTTCGTGGAACATCAACTCGGTGCGTTTCCGTATGGAGATCGTCGCGCGGCTGTTGCGCGAGGAGGCGCCCGACATATTGTGCCTTCAGGAGACCAAGGCGATCGACGCGGTGTTCCCGGCGCAGGCGTTCGCCGAGCTCGGCTACACGCATCAGGTGCTTCACGGCCAGCCGATGCACCATGGCGTCGCGATCGTCTCCAAGGTGCCGATCGTCGAGGACGACCGCTTCGACTGGCAGGCCAATGGCGAGGCGCGGCATGTGGGTGTGCGGCTGCCCAACGGGGTGCGTCTCGAGAACGTCTATGTGCCGGCGGGGGGCGACACGCCCGACCGCGCGGTCAATCCCAAGTTCGGGCAAAAGCTCGCTTTCATTGAGCGCATGACGCGCTGGTCGGAAGGCCTGCGCGACCCCGTCATCCTGACCGGCGACTTCAACATCGCGCCGCTCGAATGCGACGTGTGGAGCCACAAGGCGCTGCTCGATGTCGTCAGCCACACGCCGGTCGAGGTCGACGCGCTCGATAGCTTACAAACAGCGGGCGCGTGGACCGACCTCGGTCGCTGCTTCGTCCCCGCCCCCGAGCGGCTGTTCACCTGGTGGAGCTATCGCGCGAAGGACTGGACGGCGTCTGATCGGGGGCGCCGGCTCGACCATATGTGGGCGTCGAGGGATGTGGCGGCGCAGGCGATCTCGCACCGCGTGCTCGAGCCGTGCCGGAGCTGGCTCAAGCCGTCCGACCATGTGCCGCTCGTTACCGAGTTCGCGTTCTGAGCGAGCGCGACGCCGCCCGCGCGATCGACGCGCTGCGCCGGGGATGGCCCGTCGCGCTCGGCGATTTGCGATTGCTCGCGGTCGAAACCGCGGACGACACGCGGCTCGCGGCGTTCGACCCGAGGGGCGAGGCGGCGATCCTGCTCTCGCCGAGCCGCGCGGCGACCTTGAAGCTCGCCAATCAATATGCCGCGGCCGATCCGCGCGCGCCGGTGACAATCGCGCGCTGCGGCTGGATCGACCTGCCCGTCGCGCGCGCGCTCGCCGATCCCGCGCTCGATCTCGCCATGCCGCTCAAGGGACCGTTCCGGACGATCGAGACGCGCGACCCCGCAGCGGCGCTCATGGCCCTGGAGCTCGCGCGGCTGTCGGGATTGCTGCCGGCGTTCTTCGAAGGCGGAGAAGGCCCGGCCGACGCGGCGGTCGACCCCGAGGACGTCGCCGCCTTTTCGGCACCCGCGCGGATCGAACTCGTCGCGCGCGCGCATTTGCCCGTCGCGCAGTGCGAACGCGCCGAGATCGTCGCATTCCGCAGCCGCGACGACGCGGTCGAGCATGTGGCGCTGATCCTCGGTACGCCGACGGACAAACCGCCGCTCGTACGGCTGCACAGCGAATGCCTGACCGGCGACGTGCTCGGCAGCCTCAAATGCGATTGCGGGCCTCAGCTCGACGCGGCGCTCGCGCGGATCGCAGCGGAAGGCTGGGGCGTTCTCCTCTATCTGCGGCAGGAGGGGCGTGGCATCGGCCTGATCAACAAGCTGCGCGCTTACGCGCTTCAGGATCAGGGGTTCGATACCGTCGACGCGAACCTGCGCCTCGGCTTCGCGGTCGACACGCGCGACTTCGCGGTCGCGGCGCGGATGCTCGAGCTGCTCGGGCAGAAACGCATCCGCCTGCTCACCAACAACCCGGCGAAAGTGGCGGCGCTGGAAGCGGCGGGGATCGGCGTTACCGAAAGCGTCGCGCACAGCCTGCCCCCCAATCCGCACAACGCGCGTTATCTCGATACAAAGCGCGACCGGACGGGGCATCAGCTCTGAAACCCAGCCGTCATTCCCGCGCAGGTGGGAATCGATTACTGCGAGAGGCCTTCCCAAATGGATTCCCGCCTTCACGGTAATGACGGTTAAATGCGAATCTCGGCGAACGACGTCACGACTTCGTGCGCGCCGCGTTCGCGTAGCCGTTCGGCATGACCGGGTCCGCAGTGGCGGCCGGCGGCGAGGCCGATCACATAGGCGCCCGAGGCGACCGCGCCGGTAACGCCGACGGGCGAATCCTCGATCACCAGAGTCTTCGCGATGTCGACGCCGATAGCGCGCGCTGCGTGGAGATAAAGATCGGGCGCGGGCTTGCCGCGCGCGACATGCTCGCGGCCCGAATACACGTGATCGCCGAACGCGTCCGCGAGGCCGAGGTGCGCGAGATGCGCCCTTATCCACTCGGTCGACGACGACGACGCGATCGCCTTTGGGAGCGCGGGCGGCAGCGCGCGGACAAAGGCGACCGCGCCTGCCACCGCGCCGACGCCTTCGCGCATCGCACGCTCGTCCTCGGCGCGGCGCAGCGCGTGGAAGCCGGAAGGCACGGGTCCATCGACCCAGCGCTCGATCGCGGCGAGGAAGTCCTTGCCGCCAAGCCCGACGAACGCGTCGAGCGACTGTTCGACGCTGGTCGGGTGGCCGAGCCCCGTCAGCGTCTCGGCGAGGTGAAGATTGCCCGCATATTCGCTTTCGACGAGCACACCGTCGAAATCGAAGATGATCCCGTCAAACCTCATGCGCGAGCGCCGAACAGCGCGGTGCCGACGCGGACGTGCGTCGCGCCGAGCTTCACGGCGGTTCCGTAGTCGCCCGACATGCCCATGCTGAGCCCGGTGAGGCCGTGGTCGCGCGCGAGCTTGGCCGCGAGCGCGAACCACGGCGCGGGTTCGAGGCCGAGCGGCGGCACACACATCAGCCCGACGACGGGCAGCTTCGCGTCGCGCGCCTGCGCGATCAGCGCGGCCAGGTCGCCGGGCGCGCATCCGCCCTTGTGCCCCGCGCCTTCGAGGTTGACCTGAATGAAGCATTCGGGA
>JACDGO010000190.1 GCA_013821585.1 Sphingomonadaceae bacterium | reverse complement strand
CCCGCACCCTTCGCCACCGCATAGCCGTCCTTCAACAGCCGGTTGAACGCCGCGCGCGTGCTCGTCGCGATCGCCGCCTGCACTTCTTTGGGCAAATCGGCGAACGTCGTGTTGGGATGCACCGCCGCGAGATCGCGCGCCATCACGTTCGACAGCCCGCCCGACGCCGCCTTCCAAGCGGCGATCGCGTCGAGGACGGCGGCGACAATGGCCTCCTGCACGATGTCGGTCGCGGACCTTTCCATGGACGCTTCAACGCATGTCGGCGGGCGCGCGTCAACCGAACTGCATCGCGACCAGCCCCCCGGCAAGCGCAACCGCCGAGATCGTTCGCCGCCGCCCGAACCCTTCTCCAAGGAAGCGCCGCCCCATCAGCGCGGCGAGCACCACCGAGGTCTCGCGCAATGCCGAGACGCGCGCCGTCTCGGTCAGGCTGAATGCATAGAGCGCGGTGCCGAAAGACAATACCGAAAGCCCGCCCGCCGCGACGCCCCAGCGCCACGGAATCGCGCGCACCTGCGCGAGAATGTTCCGCCGCGCGAGCAGCGTCGTCGCGCAGATCAGAATGGGATCGGCGAGGAACAGCCAGACGATGAATGTCTGCGGGCTGGGCGCGGCGTGAACGCCGTGCGTGTCCGCCGCATTGTAGAGCGACACCCCGATCGCTGTCGCCGCGGCCCAGCCGAGCGCGACGCGATCGGGATGGCGATGCGGCGAAACCCCCTTTGGCGGCCAGGCGAAGGCGAACACCGCAGCCGTCGCGACCGCCAGCCCCGCCCAGGCGAGCGGCGACAGATGCTGCCCGATGAACACCATCACGCTGAGCGCGGTGAGCAGCGGCGCAAGGCCGCGCATGATCGGAAAGACGAGGCTCAGGTCGCCGCGCTGCATCGCGCGGACAAGGCACATCTGGTACGCGTAATGCGCGGGACAGGCGATCAGCAACGCGTGAAACGTCGCCTTGTCGGGCGGCGGCACGACGAACGCGAACGGCGCCACCAGCGCCGCCGCGCTCAGCGACAGGATCGCGCGGCCGAGCAATATGTCGGATCCGATCTTCACCGACACATTCGCCGCCGCGAGCGTCACCGCCGAGAACAGCGCCAGCGCGATGGCAAGCGCCTGCGGGCTCAGCGCTTCCTCTCCAGCGCCGCTTTCCAGGCCTCGGGCTTGAACCCGGCGAGCAAAACGCCGTCGCCTTCGACCACTGGCCGGCGGATCATCGACGGCTGTGCGACCATCAGCGCGAGCGCCTTTTCGCGCGTCAGGTCCGCCTTGTCCGAGTCGGGCAATTTATGAAACGTCGTCCCGGCGCGATTGAGCACCACCTCCCAACCGAGCGCGTCGCACCAGCGCGCGAGCGCGGCGGGATCGGCGCCTGCCTTCTTGTAGTCATGAAACGCGTAAGCGATTCCGCGCGCGTCAAGCCATGCACGCGCTTTCTTGACCGTGTCGCAGTTGGGAATGCCGTGGAGCGAGAAGGGCATTTTCGCGCATCTACCGGCTCTTTGAGCGATCGCCAATTTCCCGGTTGACATTCATAACTGTTCGGTTATTGATTCTTTATGACACCCACGCCAGACCGTCTGTTCACGGCGCTTTCCGATCCGACCCGCCGCGCGATCTTCGAGCGGCTGAGCCGCGATGGCGAGCAGAATGTGCGGACGCTGACTGGCCCCTCCGGCGTCTCGCAGCCTGCCGTGTCGAAGCACCTCGCCCTTCTCAAGCGCGCCGGCTTGGTGCGCGAGCGGCGCGACGGACGCCAGACGCACTACAGCGCGCAGCCCAAAGCCCTGGCGCCGCTGATCGACTGGACCAGCCGCATGGCCGGTTTCTGGGAAGCCCGGCTCGACGATCTCGAAGACCTGCTGAAGAGGATGGACCAATGATCGAAACATCGACCGAAACGCGAACCCTCGTCGTCGAGCGTGAGATCGCGCATCCGCCCGAGAAGCTCTGGCGCGCACTCACGCAACCGCATCTGATCGAGGAGTGGCTGATGAAAAACGACTTCGCGCCCGCCGTCGGTCACCGCTTCAATCTGAGCGGAAACTGGGGCGGCGTGCTCGACTGCGAGGTTCTCGCCGTCGAGCCTAACGAAACGCTGTCCTACACATGGAATTTCAAGCACGACGATCCGGCATATAATCTGGAGAGCGTGGTGATCTTCACGCTCATGCCGTCGAGCACGGGCACCCGTCTCCGCATGGAACAGTCGGGCTTCCGGCCGGATCAGAAGCAGGCCTTCGGCGGCGCCAAGGCCGGGTGGCAGGGCTTCTTCGACAAGCTGGACCGGGTTCTGGCGCGCGAAGACTGAGCCCGCCGACGCATTCATTCTAATGGGAGGTGTCAAACGAACTGGAACAAGTGGATTCGGCAGACGCATCGCTGGCTGTCGATCGCCTTCACCGTGACCGTCATCGCGAATTTCGCGGGCCTGGCTATTGGGAAGTGGCCGCTCTGGCTTGCCTATACCCCGCTGCCCCCGCTCTTCCTACTGCTGTTCAGCGGCCTGTACATGTTCGCGCTGCCCTATGTCGCCAAATGGCGCAGCAGGCAGCACGTAGCGGCGCGGGGGTAGGGCGATGAGCAAGGAAAAATCGGCGTCGCAGCTGATCGACGGGAGGATCGGCGAGCTGGGCGACTGGCGGGGCGAGATGCTCGCCCGCCTCCGCGCGTTGGTCAAACAGGCCGATCCGGAGGCGGTCGAGGAATGGAAGTGGCGCGGGGTTCCGGTGTGGTATCACGACGGCATGATCTGCACCGGCGAAACCAGCAAGGGCAAAGTGAAGATGACCTTTGCCAAAGGGGCGAAACTCGACGATCCGTCGCGCCTGTTCAACGCGAGCCTCGACGGCAACGTCCGCCGCGCGATCGACTTCCATGAGGGCGACACGGTCGACGAGGAGGCGCTGAAAGCGCTCGTTCCCCGCGGCCGTGACGCTGAACGCGTCCCGCGCCCGCGGCTGATCGCCCCTCCGGCTTGGCGGTGCGTTACCGCGCCGAGTGACCGCGCCGAAATTGCCGCCCGGACAATTTCGAGTCCTGGTCACTCCCATTCGATCGTTCCCGGCGGCTTCGACGTATAGTCGTAGACCACCCGGTTGATCCCTTCGACCTCGTTGACGATGCGCGTCGCGACACGGCTCAGGAAGCCGGCATCGAACGGATAGACGTCGGCGGTCATGCCGTCGACCGAAGTGACGGCGCGGAGCGCGCAGACATTCTCATAGGTGCGGCCGTCGCCCATCACGCCGACGGTGCGCACCGGGAGCAGCACCGCGAACGCCTGCCAGATCGCGTCGTAGAGCCCGGCGTTCCTGATCTCCTCGAGGTAGATCGCGTCGGCCTTGCGCAGCACGTCGCAGCGCTCGCGCGTGACCTCACCGGGAATGCGGATCGCGAGGCCGGGTCCGGGGAACGGATGGCGCCCGACGAAGATTTCGGGGAGGCCGAGCTCGCGCCCGAGCGCCCGCACCTCGTCCTTGAACAACTCGCGCAGCGGCTCGACGAGCTGCATGTTCATGCGTTCGGGCAGCCCGCCGACATTGTGGTGGCTCTTGATCGTGACGCTCGGCCCGCCGGTGAAACTGACGCTCTCGATCACGTCGGGGTAGAGCGTGCCTTGGGCGAGGAAGTCCGCGCCGCCCGCTTTTCGCGCCTCGTCCTCGAACACGTCGATGAAGGTCTTGCCGATGAACTTGCGCTTGGCCTCCGGGCCGGTCAGCCCTTTCAGGCCGCTCAGGAAGAGCGTCTCGGCGTTCACATGGACGAGTGGGATGCCGTAGTGCTCGCGGAATAGGCCGACGACCTGCTCGCTCTCGCCCAAGCGCATCAGCCCGTGGTCGACATAGACGCAGGTGAGCTGGTCGCCGATCGCTTCGTGGATCAGCACCGCCGCGACCGCCGAATCGACGCCGCCCGACAGGCCGCACAGCACGCGCTTCTCGCCGACCTGCGTACGGATTTCGGCGACCTTGGCGTCGCGGTATCCGGCCATCGTCCAGTCGCCGGCGAGGCCGCAGACGTGGCGGACGAAGTTGGCGATCAGCCGCCCGCCGTCGGGCGTGTGGACGACCTCGGGGTGGAACATCGTTCCGTAGAAGCGCCGCGCGTCGTCGGCGACGATCGCGAACGGCGCGCGCTCCGACGTCGCGACGACGCGAAAGCCGGGGGGAAGCGCCTCGACCTTGTCGCCGTGGCTCATCCAAACCTGATGGCTCTCGCCCTCGCGCCACAGCCCGTCGAACAGCGCGCAACGCGCGTCGATGCGCAGGAACGCGCGGCCGAACTCGCGCGATTCGGTCGAGCCGACCTTGCCGCCCAGCTGCGCGCACAAGGTCTGCTGTCCGTAGCAAATGCCGAGGATGGGGAGGCCAGCCTCGAACAAGCGTTGCGGCGCGCGCGGACTGCCCGCGTCGATCACCGACGCGGGGCCGCCCGACAGGATGATCCCGGCCGGCCGCATCCGCTCGAACGCGGCTTCGGCGGCGTTGAATGGCGCGATCTCGCAATAGACGCCCGCCTCGCGCACGCGGCGCGCGATCAGCTGCGTGACCTGGCTGCCGAAGTCGACGATGAGGATGGCGGACATGGCCGCGCGCCTAGCGCGACGCCGCCGCCAAGTCACCTGCCCGGGGCGCGCGAACGCGCATCCCCGTCCATTTCGCGGCGAACGCCCATTGGTCGGCGGCTTCCTCGATGATCTTGTCGGTCGGCTTGCCGCTGCCGTGGCCCGCGCGCGTCTCGATGAGGATCAAATGGGGCTTGTCGCCGATCGGCGCGGCCTGGAGCGCAGCGGCATATTTGAAGCTGTGCGCGGGGACGACGCGGTCGTCGGTGTCGGCGGTGGTGACGAGGATCGCGGGATAATCCTGCCCGCCGCGGATATTGTGATAGGGCGAATAGGCGCGCAGCACGCGCCAGTCGGCCTCGACCGCGGGATCGCCGTAGTCGTCGATCCAGGTGCGGCCGATCGTGAACTTGTCGAAGCGTAGCATGTCCATCACGCCGACCGCCGGGAGCGCGGCGGCGAACAGATC
>JACDGO010000189.1 GCA_013821585.1 Sphingomonadaceae bacterium | reverse complement strand
ACTAACCCCATAGGCGGGCCCCGCGTCAGCGGGTTAGCTCAATCCGGCTTCAATGAGGTCGCGCATAGCGCCAGGATCGACGCTCACCGCCGCGCGACCTCACAGAACCCTCCAGATTCCAGCCTTCGCGGGAATGACGAAGATCAATACCGGTAATGATCCGGCTTGAACGGCCCCGCTTGCGGCACGCCGATATAGTCGGCCTGCTTTTGCGTCAGCGTCGTCAGCTTCACGCCGAGCTTGTCGAGGTGCAGCGCCGCGACTTTCTCGTCGAGGTGCTTGGGCAGGACAAACACGTCGTTCGCGTAATGGCCGGGCTTGGTCCACAGCTCGATCTGCGCGAGCACCTGGTTGGTGAAGCTCGACGACATCACGAACGACGGATGCCCAGTCGCGCAGCCCAGGTTCACGAGGCGGCCCTTGGCGAGCACGATGATCTGCTTGCCGTCGGGGAATTCGACCAGGTCGACCTGCGGCTTGATCTCGGTCCATTTCAGGTTCGACAGCGCGCCGATCTGAATCTCCGAATCGAAATGCCCGATGTTGCAGACGATCGCGCCCGGCTTCATCGCGCGCATATGGTCGAGCGTGATGACGTCGGCGTTGCCGGTCGCGGTCACGAAGATGTCGGAGCGCGTCACCGCCTCCTCCATCGTGATCACTTCATAGCCTTCCATCGCCGCCTGCAGCGCGCAGATCGGATCGACCTCGGTGACGAGCACGCGCGCGCCGCCGTTGCGAAGTGACGCGGCGCTGCCCTTGCCGACGTCGCCGAAGCCCGCAACAGTCGCGACCTTGCCCGCGAGCATCACGTCGGTCGCGCGGCGGATCGCGTCGACGAGCGATTCTTTGCAGCCATAGAGGTTGTCGAACTTCGACTTGGTCACGCTGTCGTTGACGTTGATCGCCGGAAACGGGAGCTTGCCACGCTTGGCGAGATCATAGAGGCGGTGGACGCCGGTAGTCGTCTCCTCGGACACGCCCTTGATCGCCGCGACGGTTTTTATGAGGTAGCCGGGCCGCTTGGCGATGAACGCCTTGAGCACGCGCTGGAGCTCGATTTCCTCGTCGTTCTCGGGGGCGGGCATCGCCTCGCCCGCCTCGATCCGCGCGCCCCACAGCGCGAACATCGTCGCGTCGCCGCCGTCGTCGAGGATCAGGTTGCAGGTCTCGTCGCCCCAGTCGAAGATGCGCTCGACATAGTCCCAATAGTCGGCGAGCGTCTCGCCCTTGATCGCGAACACCGGCACGCCGGTCGCAGCGATCGCGGCGGCGGCATGGTCCTGCGTCGAGAAGATGTTGCAGCTCGCCCAGCGCACCGTCGCGCCGAGCGCGGTCAGTGTCTCGATCAGCACAGCGGTCTGGATCGTCATGTGCAGCGATCCGACGATGCGCGCGCCCTTCAGCGGCTGCGACGCGCCGAACTCCTCGCGCAGCGCCATCAGGCCGGGCATCTCGGTCTCGGCGATCGCGATCTCCCGCCTGCCGAAGCCGGCGAGGCCGATATCGGCGACGACATAGTCATGGGTTTCGAGCACGGGGGCGGTGGCCACGGGAAGCGTCTCCGGTAAAATTTGGAATGCGCCGCCCCTAGCCGGTACGCGCCACCCGCGCAAGGCTCATATAAAGAATTCTTTATATGTGTATTACGGAAGGGCGGCGATCGTCATCGGCGCTTCGCACGCGCCGCCTTCCAGGCGCGGCTGGACGTTCGCGCGCTCGGCGATCGCGCTGAGCGCTTCATAGCTCGCGCCCTCGGCCATCGCCGCGTCGACGATTGACCCCATGTCCGCGCAGCTCAGCCCGGTCACGCCCGCGCCATAGCTGTTGGCGACCGCGGTGACGTAATTATCATAGGCGTCGAGCGCCTTCGCCTTGCCGACTTCGGCCGCGAAATGCGCGTGCAGCGCGTTGTTGACGTCGGTCAGCGCCGCGCGGTCCTGAACGACATAGGCGTTGTAGCGTTCGAGCAGTCCGGTATCGCCGAGCCGGCAGCGCAGCGCGGAGACCATCAGCATCGTGTCGAGATCGCGGACCTTCGCGGCGCGCACGTCGTCGGCCTTCCAGCAATTCGCCTGCGCCGGCGCCGCCGCCATCACCGCGCACGCCGCGGCGCACGCGAAACCGCTCATTGAGAATGCCATCGAAACCCCCTCTTTTGCCCGATGGAGAGCGTCGCGCATGGGGGTTAATAGGTGGTAAAGATCGGCCGCCGCGCGCTTGCATTTGTCGCGATCGGGCGCGAAATGCGACGAACCGTTCAGGAGTTTGCGAGATGACGATCAAGGTTGGCAACAAGATCCCTTCGGCCACGCTGATGAAGGCGACCGAGAACGGCCCCGAGCCCGTCTCCACCGACGAGTATTTCAAGGGCCGCAAAGTAGCACTATTCTCAGTTCCCGGCGCGTTCACGCCCACCTGCTCGGCCAAGCACCTTCCGGGCTTTGTCGAGAAGGCCGATCAGCTCAAGGCGAAGGGCATCGACGAGATCGCCTGCACCGCGGTCAACGACGCGTTCGTGATGGGCGCCTGGGGCCAGAGCGCGGGCGTCGCCGGCAAGGTGACGATGCTCGCCGACGGCAACGGCGAATGGGTCAAGGCGCTGGGCCTGGAGATGGACGGCAGCAAGTTCGGCATGGGCTCCCGCGGCCAGCGCTTCGCGATGATCGTCGACGACGGCACGGTCACGCAGTTGGACGTGGAGGCGGGCGGCGAATTCCGGGTGAGTTCGGCGGAATATATGCTCGAACACATCTAGCTGCCGGCACACGATTTTTCGGGCCGCGCTGAACCCGGCGGCTTCAGGACCGTTCCTTGCCGGGAGTTCACGACAAGAGGGCGCGATGGCGACGAGCAAGAGGAATTCGGTCTCCCGCCAACAGGTGGCCGGCGGCGCGGCGCTTCAGGATCCGCGCGGCAAATTTTCCGGTCCGCCTTTCGACAGGCAATCGCAACCATGGCCGGGGCTGGCGGGCAAGATGGCCCCGCGCCCGGATCACGGCGAGACCAGCTATAAGGGATCAGGGCGCCTCGCGGGCCGCAAGGCGCTCGTCACCGGCGGCGATTCGGGCATGGGCCGCGCCGCCGCGATCGGCTATCTTCCAGCGGAGGAAAGCGACGCGCGCGAGGTCATCGACCTCATCGAGCGCGAGGGGCGTGTCGGGCTCGCGCTGCCCGGCGACATCCGGAGCGAGAAATTTTGCGAGGCTCTGGTCGCCCGCGCGGTCAAGGGGCTCGGAGGGCTCGACATCGTCGTCAACAACGCCGGCCGCCAGCAGACCCACGCCTCGCTGCTCGACATTTCGAGCGAGCAATTCGACTGGACGATGAAGACGAACATCTATGCGATGTTCTGGATCACAAAGGCCGCGCTGCCGCATCTCGCGCCGGGTTCGGCGATCATCGGCACCACCTCCGAACAGGCCTATGATCCTTCGGAAGACCTCGTCGATTATGCGATGACCAAGGCGGCGGTGATGAACTTCACCAAGTCGATGGCGAAACAGCTCGGGCCCAAGGGCATCCGCGTCAACGGCGTCGCGCCCGGTCCCGTCTGGACGCCGCTTCAGGTCAGCGGCGGCGCGACGCAGGAAAAGCTCCAAAAGTTCGGCGGCGACACGCCGCTCGGCCGCCCCGGCCAGCCGGGCGAGCTCGGCGGCATTTACGTCCGCCCCGCCGAAAACGACGGCAGCTTCGCGACGGGGCAGGTTTACGGAGCAGCGGGCGGCAAGGGGCAGCCGTAGCGAGAGCAGTCCAATAACCGAACGCCATTGCGGCCTTTCGCCCATGACGCCGAGCGCGTATCGGGTGGCGATGACGACCCCCAACGGACGCGACCTCGTCGATCAGCTCGACACGCTCTTCACCGCCGCCACCACCCGCCTGCGCGAGGCGATCCAGGCCTATATCCTCGAAGGCACGCGCCCCGACACGGCGATGCGCAGCGACGGCAGTTTCGCCTATCCCGAAATCCGCATCCATTACCCTGGCGAGCCCGGCATCGTTCCGCCGATGCGCTCGTTCGGCCGCCTCACACAGCCGGGCCACTACGTCATCAGCGTCACGCGACCGCGCCTGTTCGCCGACTATCTGACCGAGCAGCTCGACCTGCTCATCGCCGACTACGACGTGACGGTGGAGATCGGCGCGGGCCGTCAGGAAATCCCTTTCCCCTACGTCCTCGACGCCGACATGGATTTGGATCAGGTCAGTGCGCTCGATCTGTCACGCTGGTTTCCCGCCACCGAGCTCGCGCATATCGGCGACGAGATCGCCGACGGCATCTTCGAAGTGGGGGTCGACGGCCCGCGCCCGCTCGCGCTGTTCGACGCGCTGCGCACCGATTTCTCGCTCGCGCGGCTCCGCCATTACACCGGGACGCCGCCCGAGCATGTCCAGCGCTACATCCTGTTCACCAACTATCACCGCTATGTCGACGAGTTCGCGCGCTGGGCGCTGAGCCAGCTCGGCGGCGATTCGCACTACACCCACCTCTCGGGCGCGGGCGGCGTGATGGTCACGCGCGACACCGTCGACCCGGAAACCGCGATCACCGACAGCGCATGGCGCCGCCACCAGATGCCCGCGTGGCATTTGTGCGCGCCTGACCGCAGCGGCATCACCCTCGTCAACATCGGCGTCGGGCCGTCGAACGCCAAGACGATCACCGACCATTTGGCGGTGGTGCGGCCCGAGGCATGGATGATGATCGGCCATTGCGGCGGCCTGCGCCCCAGCCAGCGCATTGGCGACTACGTCCTCGCCCACGCCTATCTGCGCGACGACCATGTCCTTGACGACGTCCTTCCGCCCGAAATCCCCGTCCCCGCGATCGCCGAAATCCAGCAGGCGCTCGCGCGCGCGGCTGAGATCGTCTCGGGCGAAAGCGGCGACGTGCTCAAGCGGCGTCTGCGCACCGGGACGATCGTCACCACCGACGACCGCAACTGGGAGCTGATGTATTCGAAGTCCGCGCTGCGCTTTTCGCAGAGCCGCGCGGTCGGCATCGACATGGAATCGGCGACGATCGCCGCGCAGGGCTATCGC
>JACDGO010000188.1 GCA_013821585.1 Sphingomonadaceae bacterium | reverse complement strand
GCTGGGCGGGCCTGCGCCAGCGGCGCGGGAAGGGCGGCCTTGCGATCGGCGGCCTCGCGCTCGTCGCGGCGAGCGCCGCTGCGGCGGTCCTGCTTCCCGCCGTATCCGCGTCCGCCGTCAGTACGCTCGGCGGCGAAGCGTTCAGCGAGGCGCGGCTGGCGACGTTGCGCGCCGGGGGGCGGCCGGTTTTCGTCTATTTTACCGCCGACTGGTGCCTGACCTGCAAGGTCAACGAGCGCGCGGCGATCGACCGGGCCGAGACGCGCGCTGCGTTCGCCAAGGCGCATGTCGCGACGCTCGTCGGCGACTGGACGCGCGGCGACCCGGCGATCGGTCGCTTTCTGACCGCGCAGGGCAGGGCAGGGGTGCCGCTCTATCTCTATTATCGGCCGAAAGCCGCGACTCCCGAAGTGCTCCCGCAAGTGCTAACCCCCGGCATGCTCGCCGCGCTCACGGTTTCCTGAACACGCGCTTCCCGCCGATCCAGACTTCGCTGACCGTCGTCGCGCGAAGCTGCGCGGGGGTGGATTGAAGCGGATCGGTGTCGATCAGGATGAAGTCGGCGCGATAGCCGGGCGCCAAACGCCCGATCCGGTCCTCGGCGAAAGCGGCATAGGCCGCGCCCGTGGTGAACGCGGCGAGCGCCTGTTCGCGCGTGATGCGTTCCTGCGGCTGCCAGCCGCCGAAGGGCTCGCCGTCGGCGCCTTCGCGGGTGATTGCTGCGGCGAGGCCGGGGAAGGGATTGGGGCTTTCGACCGGCGTGTCCGACCCGAAGGCGAGATGCGCGCCGTTCCGCAGCATCGACGCCCAGGCATAGGCGCCGGTCAGCCGGTCCGGTCCCAGCCGCGCTTCCGCCATCGTCCGGTCGCTGGTTTGATGGACCGGCTGCATCGAGGCGACGATGCCGTTCTTGCCGAAGCGCGGCAGGTCCGCCGGATCGACGATCTGCGCGTGCTCGATTCGCCAGCGGCGGTCGCCGCCATAGGTCGGCGCGAGGTCGGCGATCGCGTCGAGCACTTGCGCGTTGGCCCTGTCGCCGATCGCGTGGACCGCGATCTGCATCCCGTCCATCGACGCGCGGCTCATCAGGTTGCGCATCTTGGCGTCGTCCATGAAGCACAGTCCGCTCTCGCCGGGCTTGTCGGCATAGGGCTTCTTCAGGCACGCGCCGCGTGAGCCGAGCGCGCCATCGGCGTAGAATTTGACGCCGCCCATGCGCAGCCGGTCGTCGTAAAGCCACGGCGTCGGCGCGCCCGCCGTTATCGCCTGCATCGGCTCGAGCCCGAGCGAATAGGAAAAGATGCGGACCTGAAGGCGGCCGCTATCGCCCGCGCGGCGAAAGGCTTCCCAGTCCTCGCCCGACGTCCCCATGTCGGCGATGCCGGTGATGCCGAAGCCCAGGAGGATTTCCTGCGTTTTCGCGAGCGCGAGGTCGCGATCCTTCGACGTGAGCGGCGGGATGGCGCGCTGGATCAGCGCCTTCGCCGCGTCAACGAACACGCCGCCCTCGATCCGCCCGCCCGCAGGCGACTTGGTTGTGGGCGTGACGCCCGCTTCCTTCATCGCCGCGCTGTTCGCCCAGCCCGCATGGCCGTCGGCGCGCATCAGCCAGACGGGCCGGTCGGGGACGACGGCGTCGAGCTCGGCCGCGGTCGGGAAGCGGCCGAGCTTCCAGCGCTCCTGGTTCCAGCCGCCGCCCGAAATCCATCTGCGGTCGGGATGCGCGGCGGCATAGGCGGCGATCCGCGCCTTGGCCTCGTCGAGCGACGCCGTGCCGCCGAGGTCGAGCGACAGCGCGGCGACACCCATTTCGATGACATGCCCGTGCGCGTCGATCAGCCCCGGGAGCAAGGTGCGCCCCTTGCCGTCGAGGCGATAGTCGGGCTTGTCGGGCTTACGATCGCCGGACTTGACGAGCCGGACGACCTTGCCGTCGGGCGAGACGACGAGGCCGATGAAGCGGACGACCTGCCCGCCCGCGTCTAGGGTGATGCCGTTGACGTTGTCGACCCACCCGTCGGCAAACGCGGGCGCGACGGCCGACAAGGCGCAAAGCAGCGCGGCAAGTTCACAGAGTTCACGGAGTCGGCGCCGTTTGCGCGAACTCAAGCGGGGTCGCGACACGGCGCGCGAAAGTCGGTCGAGGGCATGGGAGATCATCGTGCCGGGGTGGCAGATTCGACGCTTGTAGGAAAGAGGCGGTCGGCCATCGTCACGGGTGGAGAGAGCCTTACTTCGCCAGCCGCCGCACCAGCGCGCTGGTGTCCTGTCGCCCGCCGCCTATCGCCTGGACCTCCGCGAAGAACTGGTCGATCAGCGCGGCAACGGGGAGGGTCGCGCCGTTCGAGCGCGCCTCGTCGAGCGCGAGGCCGAGGTCTTTTCGCATCCAGTCGACCGCGAAGCCGAAGTCGAACTCGTCACTGACCATCGTTTCCCAGCGGTTGGTCATCTGCCAGCTTCCCGCCGCGCCGCCCGAGATCGCCTCATAGACGCGGTCTAGATCGAGGTCGGCGGCCTGCGCGAGCCGCAGCGCTTCGCTGAGCGACTGGATGGTGCCGGCGAAGGCGACTTGATTGCACATCTTGGTGGTCTGGCCGGCGCCGGGCGGTCCCACATGAACGATGCGGCTCGAATAGGCCTCGATGATCGGTGTCGCGGCGGCGATCCCCTTGCTCGTGCCGCCGCACATCAGGGTGAGCGTGCCGTTCTGCGCGCCGACCTGACCGCCCGTGACGGGCGCGTCGACGCTCAGGATGCCGAGATCTTTCGCCTCGACCGCGAGCTGACGCGCGATGCGCGCGGACACCGTGGTATGATCGACGAACACCGCGCCCTTCGCCATCGCCCGGAACGCCCCGTCGCGGCCGAGCGTGATCGAGGCGAGATCGTCGTCGTTGCCGACGCAGGCGATGACGGCCTCGACGCCCTCCGCGGCCTCGGCGGGGCTGCCGACCGCGCGGCCTCCGTGCTCCGCCACGCAGGCGTCGGCCTTGGCGCGGGAGCGGTTGTAGACGGCCATGTCGTGTCCGGCGGCGGCGAGATGTCGCGCCATCTGCCCGCCCATCACACCCAGCCCGATAAATGCCAGCTTCGCCATGCGGCGTTCCCCAAGTCCCGTGTTTCGTAGCGCCGCCTTATCGGCTAGTGGCCATCGCCGAAATGGCAACCGCGACGATTTCCACGGAAAACTCCGTCAGCCTCGACGACATCCGCGCCGCCGCCGCGCGGATCGAGAGGGCGGTCGTGCGCACGCCGACGTTGCACAGCCAGACGCTGTCGAAGCTCACCGGGGCCGAGGTGTGGCTGAAGTTCGAGAACCATCAGTTCACCGCCGCCTACAAGGAGCGCGGGGCGCTTAACAAGCTGCTCCAGCTCGGCGGCAATGCCGCCAGGAACGGCGTGATCGCGGCGTCCGCGGGCAATCACGCGCAAGGATTGGCCTATCACGGCGCGCGGCTCGGTATCCCGGTGACAATCGTGATGCCGCGATCGACACCGTCGGTGAAGATCACGCAGACCGAGAGCCACGGCGCGACCGTGATCCTCGAAGGCGAGACGTTCGACGCGGCGCACGCGCATGCGCTGAAGCTCGAGCAGGAACGCGGCCTTGTCTTCGTCCATCCGTTCGACGATCCCGACATTATCGCGGGGCAAGGGACGATCGCGCTGGAGATGCTCGCCGACGCGCCGGCGATCGACACGCTGGCGATCCCGATTGGCGGCGGCGGGCTGCTTTCGGGCGTCGGAACCGCGGCGAAGGCTCTCAAGCCGGGCATGCAGGTGATCGGCGTGCAGGCGGAGCTTTATCCCTCCATGTATGCGCTCCTCAACGGCCTCGACATGCCGAGCGAGGGCGACACCCTCGCCGAAGGGATCGCGGTTAAGCATCCCGGAATGCTGACGCGCGAGATCGTCGCGCGGATTGCCGACGACATCGTTCTGGTGAGCGAGCGCGATCTGGAAAAGGCGGTCAGCCTGCTGCTCTCGATCGAGAAGACCGTGGTCGAAGGCGCGGGCGCCGCGGGCCTCGCCGCATTGCTCGCGCATCCCGAGCGCTTCGCCGGGCGCACCGTCGGGATCATCCTGTGCGGCGGCAACATCGACACGCGCCTGCTCGCCAACGTCCTACTGCGCGATCTCGCGCGCTCGGGGCGGCTGGCGCGGTTGAGGATCAGGCTTCAGGACCGGCCCGGCGCGCTTTACAATGTGGTGCGCATCTTCGCCGAGCAATCGGCGAACATCATCGAGGTCTATCACCAGCGCGTGTTCACGACGCTTCCCGCCAAGGGCCTGATCACCGACATCGAGTGCGAGACGCGCGACGCCCCGCACCTCGAACGGCTGATCGCGGCGTTGAGGGCGGGCGGATACGAAGTGAACCCGGTGGAACTCGCTTAACCTTCTTTCGTGGTAAATCCGCTTTTCATCGCGCGGGCGGCGCAGCATAGTCGCGTCGTGACGATGCAATTCCGCTTTCCGCGCTTCTATGTGACGACGCCGTCGCCATGCCCCTATTTGCCGGGCCGCGTCGAGCGGAAGGTTTTCACCGAACTGACCGGGCCGAACGCGCACGAACTCAACGACGCGCTGTCCAAGATCGGCTTCCGACGCAGCCAGGGCGTCGCCTATCGCCCGTCGTGCCTCGATTGCGGACAATGCGTGTCGGTGCGTGTGCTGACGAACGCGTTCGAACCGAACGCGACGCAGAAGAAATTGCTCAAGCGTCACGCCGATCTCGAGGTTTCCGCGTGCCGGCCGTGGTCGACCGAGGAGCAGTTCGCGCTGCTGCGCCACTATCTGTCGACGCGCCATCCGGGAGGCGGCATGGCGGGAATGGACGACCTCGACTATGCCGACATGGTCGAGCTGTCGCCGGTCGACAGCTATGTCGTCGAATATCGCGAGCCGTCGAAGAAAGGACGGCCCGGACGGCTGATCGGCGCGTGCCTGACCGACCGGCAGGGTGACGGGCTGTCGATGATCTACAGCTTCTTCGATGCCGATCATCCGCTTCGGCCGGGCCTCGGCAACCAGATTATCATGGACCATATCCTGCGCGCGCGCAACGTTGGCCTGCCCTATGTCTATCTGGGC
>JACDGO010000187.1 GCA_013821585.1 Sphingomonadaceae bacterium | reverse complement strand
GGATGATACCGAGCGCGAATTCGGCAAGCGTCGCCGCGAGCGCGATCCGGCGCGCGTTCGCGGGACTCGCGAAAAGGCACGCCACGCCGCCAAGCAACGGGACCGCGATCATGATGGTCAGGATGCCGCTCACCGCGTTATCGCCCAGGTCGCGGCCGCGCTCAGCCCGATCAGCATCACCAGCGCATAGGTATAGAGGTAGCCCGACTGGAGCCGCACCGCGAGGCGGCTGCCGCCCGCGACCAGCGCCGCGGCGCCGTCGGGGCCGAAGCGGTCGATCGTCCCTTCGTCGCCGCCCTTCCACAACAGCCGCCCGATCGCGAACGCGGGCCTGACGAACATCAAATCGTAGAGTTCGTCGAAATACCATTTGTTGAGCAGGAAGCGGTAAAGCGGGCCGAACGCTGCTACGAAGCGCGCGGGGATGTCGCGCTCGCGGACATAGGCGAGCCACGCGATCGCCAGCCCCGCGATCATGGCGATCGTCGCCGAAAGGCTGACGAGCAACGGAACCTCATGCATCCGGTGCATCAATCCCGCGTCGAACGCGATCGACGCGCGCCAGAACTCCGCCCCCCGCTCGGGATCGAGCAGAACGTCGCGGAAGGCGAAGCCGGCGAACACCGCGCCCAGGCTCAGCAGCGCGAGCGGCACGAGCATCGACCACGGGCTTTCGTGCGGATGATAACCCGCCGTCCCCTCGATGGTCTTGACGGGACGCGGGTCGCTCCCCTGCCCTTCGGCGGCGGGATCGTCGTGCTGGTGCTGGACGGCGTGCCGGATATGCTCCGATCCGGCCCAGCGCGGCGTCCCCCAAAAAGTGAGGAACATCACCCGCCACGAATAGAAGCTCGTCAGCAGCGCCGCGAATACTCCGACCGCGAACGCGACGCCGCCCGCCGTCGCGCCGCGCGCGAAGCTCGCCTCGATGATCGCGTCCTTCGAATAAAAGCCCGCGAAACCGAACACTTCGGAGACGCCGACGCCGGTAATCGCGAGCGTCCCCGCCATCATCGCCCAGAAGGTCATCGGGATGTGCTTCCTGAGGCCGCCGTAGAAGCGCATGTCCTGCTCGTGGTGCATCGCATGGATCACCGATCCCGCGCCGAGGAACAGCAGCGCCTTGAAGAAGGCGTGCGTGAACAGATGGAACATCGCGCCGCCGAACGCGCCGACGCCCGCCGCCATGAACATGTAACCCAGCTGGCTGCACGTCGAATAGGCGATGACGCGCTTGATGTCGGTCTGCGTCGTGCCGACCGTCGCCGCGAAGAACGCGGTCGCGGCGCCGACATAGGTGACGACGTGCATCGCGACCTCGCTCGTCACGAACATCGGCGACAGGCGGCACACCATGAACACGCCCGCGGTCACCATCGTCGCGGCGTGGATCAGCGCGGAGACCGGCGTCGGCCCCTCCATCGCGTCGGGCAGCCAGGTGTGCAGCCCGAGCTGCGCCGATTTGCCCATCGCGCCGACGAACAGCAGCAGGCAGAGCAAGGTCATCGTGTCGACGCGCAGGCTGAGGAACCCGATCGTGCTCCCCGCCATCCCCGGCGCGGCGGCGAGGATCGCGGGGATCGAGATGGTGCCGAACACCAGGAACGTCCCGAAAATGCCGAGCGAGAAGCCGAAGTCCCCGATTCGGTTGACGACAAACGCCTTGATCGCCGCCGCGTTCGCGCTTGGCTTCTTGTACCAGAATCCGATCAGCAGATAGGAGGCGAGGCCGACGCCCTCCCAGCCGAAGAACATCTGGACCAGGCTGTCCGCCGTCACCAGCATCAGCATCGCGAAGGTGAACAGCGAGAGATAGGCGAAGAAGCGCGGCTGCCCGTCGTCCTCCGCCATATAGCCCCAGCTATAGAGGTGGACGAGGCTCGACACCGTCGTGATGACGACGAGCATCACCGCCGTCAGCGCGTCGATCCGAAGCGCCCAGTCGACGTGCATGTCGCCCGAGTGGATCCAGTCGAGCACCGGCACGACCTGCGGCACGCCGAGCCCGGTCAGGTAAAGCGCGAAGATGAACCACGCGATGACGGCGGAGACGAACAACGCGCCCGTCGTCATCAGCTTCGCCGCGAAATCGCCGATCATCCGGTTGCCCAGCCCCGCGACCAGCGCGGCGAGCAGCGGCAGGAACACCATGAGCTTGACGAGCATCAGCCGCGCATCCGGTTGACGTCGTCGACGCTGATCGTCGCGCGGCTGCGGAAATAGATCACTAATATGGCGAGCCCGATCGCCGCCTCCCCCGCCGCGACGGTCAGCACGAACATCGCGAACACCTGCCCGACAAGGTCGCCGAGAAACGCGCTGAACGCGACGAAATTGATGTTCACCGCGAGCAGGATCAGCTCGATCGACATCAGGATGACGATCAGGTTCTTGCGGTTGATGAAGATGCCGAGCACCCCGAGCACGAACAGGATCGCGCTGACGGCGATATAGTGGTGGAGGCCGATCACAGCTCCACCCCCACGCCCACCGGCTGCGTCACCTTGCGCACCGCGTCCTGCGGGCGGCGGCGCACCTGCCGGTCGATATTCTGCGGCTTTGTGCCGCCGCGCGCGCGGTGGGTGAGGACGATCGCGCCGATCATCGCGACGAGCAGCACCAGCCCCGCGCCCTCGAACGCATAGAGATAGCGCGTGTAGATCAAGGTGCCGAGCGCCTCGATGTTCGGCACGGTCGCGGGCGTGATCGCGCGCCGCCCGGCGAGCGCGACGCCGCCCGCGGTCCACGCGACCGTCGCGATCAGGATTTCGGACACCAAAGCCGCCGCGATCAGCAGCCCGAACGGAAGGTAGCGCGTGAACCCCTGGCGAAGCTCGGCGAAATCGATATCGAGCATCATCACGACGAACAGGAACAGCACCGCGACCGCGCCGACGTAAACGATCACCAGCAGCATCGCGATGAACTCCGCGCCGACGATCAGCATCAGCCCCGCCGCGTTGAAGAACGCGAGGATCAGCCACATCACGCTATGCACCGGATTGCGCGCGCTGATCGTCAACGCCGCCGACGCCACGACGACGGCTGCGAACAGGTAAAAGGCGAACGCCTGAATCACCAATCCTCCCCAAGCTTGCTTGGAGAGAGGAACCACCCGAAGGGTGGTGGAGGGGTATGCGCGCAGCGAAGGAAATACCCCTCCACCAGCTTCGCTGGTCCCCCTCCCCCCGCTTCGCGCGGGGAGGATTTAAGAGCATGAATCACGCTGCGCGCCTACCGATAGGGCGCATCGGCGGCAAGGTTCGCGGCGATCGCGCGTTCCCAGCGGTCGCCGTTGTCGAGCAGCTTGGCCTTGTCGTAGATCAGCTCCTCGCGCGTCTCGGTCGCATATTCGAAGTTCGGCCCCTCGACGATCGCGTCGACCGGGCACGCCTCCTGGCACAGCCCGCAATAGATGCACTTGGTCATGTCGATGTCATAGCGCGTGGTCCGGCGCGACCCGTCGTCGCGCGGCTCGGCCTCGATCGTGATCGCCTGCGCGGGGCATACCGCCTCGCACAATTTGCACGCGATGCACCGCTCCTCGCCGTTCGGATAGCGACGCAGCGCATGTTCCCCCCGAAAGCGCGGAGAAAGCGGATTCTTCTCGTACGGATAGTTGATCGTCGCCTTCGCCTTGAAGAAATAGCGCAAGGTGAGCGCGTGCGCCTTGACGAGCTCCCACAACGTGAAGGTCTTGATGTAATGGGCGAGGTTCATAGGCTTTGGCTTGGCCCTTTCACGCGCCGGTGACTACAGACACCTTGCAGGACAGTTCCGTCGTCCTTGAGCATCCTCACGTCGCCGGGGCCTGTCGAAATGTCCCCCGGCTCATAATATGCATGCCAGCGACGCTTGGTCGGACCTTCCCATTCAAGTTTGATGCCTGCGGCGTTGGGCTGAGAAATGTCGTCAGCGTTTGTCGAATAATTGCCTTCGCTTCCGCTCAATAAGATCGACAGTTTGTCCGGCCGTACGGCACCTTCCATTTGAACCGGGTGCACAATCTGAAGCGACCATCCGGCAGATTCTCGGCCTAAGCCCTTCGACCGACACTCGTAGGCTACGGATTCTGCAGGGATTATCTTGGGGCGATCTCCATACCGAAACACCATCAGATACCCGCTCACCAGCACCACCCAGATCAGGGACAGCGGCAGGAAAATCTTCCAGCCCAGCCGCATCAGCTGGTCGTAGCGATAGCGCGGGACGGTCGCCTTCACCCAGCTGAAGATGAAGAAGAAGGCGAGGATCTTCGCGAACAGCCAGACGATTCCCGGCACATGATAGAGCGGCGCCCAGTCGACCGGCGGGAGGTAGCCGCCCCAGAACAGGATCGCGTTCAGCGCGCACATCAGCAGGACGTTGGCGTATTCGCCGAGCCAGAACAGCGCGAAGCTCATGCTGGAATATTCGGTCTGATACCCCGCGACCAGTTCGGATTCCGCCTCGGTCAGGTCGAACGGTGCGCGCGCGGTTTCCGCCAGGCTCGAGATCAGGAACACCACCGCCATCGGCAGGAACAGCGGGTTGAAACCGAAGCCGTTGGTGATCCACAGATGATGCCGCTGCATCTCGACGATCGTCGACAGGTTGAAGCTGCCCGACCACAAAACCACCGAGATCAGCACGAAGCCGATGCTGACTTCATAGCTCACCATCTGCGCCGCCGCGCGCAGCGCCGAATAGAAGGGATATTTCGAATTCGACGACCAGCCGGCGAGGATGATCCCGTAAACGCCGAGGCTCGACGCGGCGAGCACATAGAGCAGCCCGACGTTGATATCAGCGAGCACCACCCCCGCCTGGAACGGCACCACCGCCCACACGATCAGCGCGACCGTGAAGGTTATGATCGGCGCGAGCAGGAACAGCCCGCGGTTGACCGACGAGGGCACGATCGTTTCCTGAAGGAACACCTTGAGCCCGTCGGCGAACGACTGGAGCAGCCCGAACGGCCCCACTACGTTGGGCCCGCGTCGAAGCGCCATCGCCGCCCAGATTTTCCGGTCCGCATAAATGATCATCGCCACCGCGAGCATCAGCGGGAGCGCGATAAGCAGGACATAAGCGGTGTTCGCGACGAACCAGCCGAGGTGGAAAC
>JACDGO010000186.1 GCA_013821585.1 Sphingomonadaceae bacterium | reverse complement strand
GCGCTGCGATGCGCGACGAGCGCGACCGCGTGATCGACCGAGAGCGCCTTCGGCAGCGGCTGCGGTGCACGCGGTGCGCGCACGCCGGCGACCGGATTGGCGGCGACGAGCCTTTCGCGACCGAGCCAGCCGTAGAAGCCGCGCCATGCCGAGAGCGCCAACGCGATCGAGCGCGGCGCGAGGCCGCCGGCGTGCATCTGCGCCGCCCAGCGACGGATGTGATGGGTCTCGGCGCCGCGCAGCGCGATCGGCACGGCGCCCGCGAAGCCCTGCAGGCGATCGAACGCTTCGCCGTACATCGCGAGGGTGCGCTCGGCGAGGCGCCGCTCGACCCTCAGGTAGACGAGGTGAGCGGCGAGGTCGGCGTCGCGCACGACGCCTGCGCCGCCCTCGCCGGCCGCATTCACGAGGCCGGCAGCAGCCGCGTCAAGGCGGCGCTCGCGACCTCGCCGATGCGGGCGAGGAACTCGGTGCCCATGTCGGCGGTGTAGCGCGTCTGATCGGGCGAGGCGAGCACCAGCAGGCCGAACGCCACCGGCTGGCTGTCATGCTTGAGCGGGATCAAGGCGATCGACTGCGCCTGCACCGGATCGTCGAGCCACTGCACCGCCTCGAAGCCGGTGTTGACGCCGCAATAGGGAGCCGCCAGGCTCGTCGCGAAGCTCCGCGCGTCGGCGCCGACGGCGCGCGCGAACGACAGGTCGGCGAACGCTTCGGCGCCGGCCCAGACGCGAATCGCCGCCTGCGGGATCAGGAACTGATGGCGCAGCTCCTGCACCAGCACGTCGGGCAGGTCGGCGGCATTGCCGGTAAGCATCAGTGCATGCGTCCAGCGGTGCAGCTTGTCGGCGATGGCGACGTTGTCCTGGCCGTTCCTGAGCATCTCGACGATCTGGCGCTCGAGGCCCTTGATCTTGTCGCGCAGCATTTCCATCTGCCGCTCCTGCAGCGAGACGGCGCGCTGGCCGTGCGGGCTGGTCAGCTGGATGCTGCCGAGCAGCTCGGCATGGCGCTCGAAAAAGCCGGGGCTGGCGGCGAGGTAGTTGGCGATGTCGCCTTCGGTGATGCCCTGCACGCCGAGCGGCGTCGTACCGCTGGTGCTCACGAGTCTTCTTTCACAGGTCGATCTCCCCTTCGTAGACGGTTTCCGCCGGGCCCGTCAGGAGCACCGGTGCGTTCTGGCCAAGCCATTCGATCGTCAGCGCGCCGCCATGGGTCGCGACCTCGACCTTCGCGTCGAGCAGGCCGAGGCGGATGCCGATCGCGACCGCCGCGCAGGCGCCGGTGCCGCAGGCGAGCGTCTCGCCGGCGCCGCGCTCCCAGACGCGCAGGCGGAGCGTGTTCGGTCCCGTCACGGTGGCGATATTGACGTTGACCCGGTCGGGAAACGCCAGGTCATGCTCGATGAGCGGGCCGAGACGCGCGACGTCGATCGTGTCGCAATCCTCGACGAAGAAGATCGCGTGCGGATTGCCGACGTTGACGGCCGCGGGCGTTTCGAGATGGCCCCAGCCGACCGGCATCGCCGCGGTGTCCATCGCATAGGCGAGGGGGATTTCGTCCCAGCCGAAGCGCGGGCTTCCCATGTCGACGGTTGCGCCGTCAGCTTCTGGCGAGAGGTCGATCATGCCGCCGGCGGTCTCGATCCGCGACCGTTCGCCGAGCAGCAGCGCGACCGCGCGCGCCGCGTTGCCGCAGGACTCGACCTCGCCGCCGTCGGCGTTGAAGACGCGCATGCGCGCGTCGGCGGTGTCCGACGGCTCGATCACGATCAACTGGTCGCAGCCGATGCCGGTGTGGCGGTCGGCGATGCCGCGCGCCTCGTCAGCGTTCACGGTAACCGGCGTCACGCGCGCGTCGATCACGACAAAGTCGTTGCCGAGGCCGTGCATCTTGTGGAACGCGAAGCGCATGGCGCGCGATCTAGGGACGGCACCCGATGAAGTCCACGGGACCGCGACCGCTATCCTCCGCGATCCGAAAGACTGCCTTTAGGCGCTGCGGCGCAGTTCGACGACCTCATCCGCGCGCACTTCGTCGCGGCGGCGCGCATAGGGGAGGAGATTGCGTTCGGCGAGCAGGGTGCGGACCTGGCTGATCGGCAGCGGCTTGCCGTAGAACCAGCCCTGGCCCTTGTGACAGCCGAGCTGGCGCAGCCGCTCCTCGATCGCCGCGTCCTCGATCCCCTCGGCGGTGACGGGCAGGCCGAGCGAATCGCCGAGGCGCGTGATCGCGTTGACGATCGCCGCGCTTTCCGAATTGTCGCAGATCGAGGCGACGAAGCTGCGGTCGATCTTGATGCGGTCGAACGGAAGCGCGCGCAAATGCGCGAGCGACGAATAGCCGGTGCCGAAATCGTCGAGCGCGAGCTTGATGCCCTGGTTCTTGAGGCTGCCGACGATCGACTGGGCGAGCGCCAGATTCTCGAACAGCGAGGTCTCGGTGATCTCCACTTCGAGCCGCTCGGGGGGATAGCCGGTCTCGGTCAGCAGCTTGACGAGCTTTTGCGCGAGCCACGGATCCTTGAGCTGCGACGGCGAGATGTTGACCGACACGGTCAGTCCATGATCCCAGTTCTTCGCCTCGACAAGCGCCTGACGCATCACCGACATCGACAGGTCGGCGATCATGCCGGTTTCCTCGGCGATCGGGATGAAATGATCGGGACAGACCAGCCCGCGCGTCGGATGATCCCAGCGCGCGAGCATCTCGAAGCCGTGGAGCCGTCCGGTGCTCAGGTCGATCTGCTGTTCGAAATAGGGAACGAACTCGCCCTTGGGGATGCCGCTGCGCATGCCCGCCTCGACGGCGTTGCGCTCCTGAAGCTCGCGCTCCATCGACACGTCGAACCAGGCGAAGCGGTTCCGCCCCTGATGCTTGGCGGCATACATCGCGATGTCGGCGCTGCGCATCAACGCGTCGATCGTCGCGCCTTCGCTGTCGGCGCGCGCGATGCCGATCGAAACCGAAATGTGGACATGGGTGTTGGCGACCTCGAACGGCTGGGCGAGGCGGGCGACGATGCTTTCCGCGACGCGGTCGACCATTCCGGGGCTGCCGCCGTCGAATGCAAAGGCGCAGGCGAACTCGTCGCCGCCGAGGCGCGCGGTGATCGCCGACGGCGGCATCAGGGTCGCGACTTCGGCCGCGATCGTCTTCAGCAGCGCGTCGCCGATCGCATGGCCGTGAACATCGTTGACGTTCTTAAAGTGATCGAGGTCGAGCATCAGCATCGCGAACGATTTCTGGCGGCGCGCCGCTTTGGTCAGCAACGCGCCGCCCTGTTCGGACAGCGCGCGGCGATTGAGGAAGCCGGTGAGCGGGTCGCGTGACGCAAGAACCTGCGCGCGCTGCTCGGCGGCGGTGCGCTCGACGATCTCGTTCGACAGGTCGCGGTAGCGGCGCCAGCCGAACAGGATCAGCGCAATGTTGAGCAGCACGGCGACGGTCAATGTCTGGTCGACGCCGCCACCGACCCCCGAAAGCGCGTTCATCGCCTGTTGCAGCACACGGCTGCCGGTGCCGATGAACATCAATATGCCGGCGACGACGATCCCGCCCGTGACGACATCGTTTCGCGCGTTCGATACACGCGATCGCGGCTTTGTGCTTTCCACGCTGGTCCCCGCCCGTTCGAACACGAACGCGGGCGTAACGGTCAGCAATGAAAAAGCCCTTAATCGTTGACGCTCGCCTGTCCCGCCGTTAGGGGGCCGGCAATCGAAGAGCATCCGCGGATGCGCGCCAGCCGACGAGGTTTCGTCCGCTGGCGTTTTTTGCGTTGGAGTTGACTGGGCCGATGTTCGACAGCCTGAGCGATCGCCTGACGACCGTTTTCGGCGCGCTGCGCGGTCGCGGCGCGCTGAGCGAGGCGGACGTGCGCGCGGCGATGCGCGAAGTGCGGATCGCGCTGCTCGAGGCCGATGTCGCGATTCAGGTCGTCCGGTCGTTCGTCGACAAGGTGACCGAGCAAGCGGTCGGCCAGAGCGTGCTGCGCTCGGTCACGCCGGGGCAACAGGTCGTCAAGATCGTCAATGACGCGCTGGTCGAGATGCTCGGGTCCAACGCGAGCGACCTCGAACTCGCGGTCAATCCGCCCGCGGTTGTGATGATGGTCGGCCTCCAGGGTTCGGGCAAGACGACGACCACAGCGAAGATCGCGAAACGGCTGAGCGAGAAAGACCGCAAGAAGGTCCTGATGGCGTCGCTCGACGTCAACCGCCCCGCCGCGCAGGAGCAGCTCGCGGTGCTGGGCGCGCAAACCGGCGTCGCGACGCTGCCGGTCGTTCAGGGACAGCAGCCGGTCGACATCGCCCGCCGCGCGTTCTCCGCGGCGAAGCTCCAGGGCTATGACGTGCTGCTGCTCGACACGGCGGGCCGGCTGCACGTCGATCAGGCGCTGATGGACGAGATGCGTGCGGTTTCCGACGTGTCCGCGCCCGCCGAGACCTTGCTCGTCGTCGATGCGCTGACCGGGCAGGACGCCGTCAACGTCGCACAGAGCTTCATGTCGCAGGTGCCGCTGACCGGCGTCGTTCTCACGCGCATGGACGGCGACGCGCGCGGCGGCGCGGCGCTCTCGATGCGCGCGGTGACGGGCAAGCCGATCAAGTTCGTCGGCACCGGCGAGAAGCTCGACGGCCTCGAGCCGTTTCACCCGAGCCGCGTCGCCGGGCGCATCCTGGGCATGGGCGACGTCGTCAGCCTCGTCGAGCGCGCCGCCGAGACCGTGCAGGTCGAAGAAGCCGAAGCGCTCGCTGCGAAGATGGCCAAGGGCCAGTTCGACCTCAACGACCTGCGCACCCAGCTCGCGCAGATGCAGCGAATGGGCGGCCTCGGCGCGCTCGCGGGGATGATCCCTGGCATGAAGAAGGCGCAGGCGGCGATGGCGTCGGGCGCGGTCGACGACAAGGTGCTCGTCCGCATGGACGCGATGATCGGATCGATGACGCCGAGGGAGCGCGCCAAGCCCGAATTGCTTCAGGCGAAGCGCAAGATCCGCGTCGCCAAGGGATCGGGAACGACCGTGCAGGACGTCAACCGCCTGCTCAAAATGCATCAGGAAATGGCCGGCGCGATGAAGAAGCTCAGAAAGATGGGCGGTCTCAAGGCACTGACCGGAATGC
>JACDGO010000185.1 GCA_013821585.1 Sphingomonadaceae bacterium | reverse complement strand
GTGGAGGAGCAGCATCAGCGACCGGCCGAACGCCGCGAGCAGATGCGCGCCCCCACCCTGCACCGCGACGAACAAATGCGCCTGCGCGAGCAACGCGAGCTTCAGCGCGTTATAGTCGCCGCCGGTGCGCACGGCCATGTCCTCAAGGATCTCTACGCCCTCGAACCGCTCGACCATCGCGCGGTCGGGATAGGCGCAATGGGTGTTCTCGTCGGGTGTGTAGTCATCGGTCGGCGGGGTTATGCCGGGCCGACTGTAGATCACGCGAAAGCGCCCCGTCACGCGGCGCAACAGCCGCTCGATCGCGATCAGCGGCATGAAATTGACCGGCCCGACGCCCCATTCGACGGTGAACTTGTTCTGCACGAACAGGACCGGCAGCGGCGACGGAGGCAGCGCATCGCGATAATGCGCGCGATAGTCGGGCATGACGTGCCAGCGGCTCCTGACTGCCGTGGCGGTCTCCGGCGACGGCCAGTCGCGTTCGCCCGGCGGTAGCCACGCACGCGGCTCGGTGCGCGCCGCGAATTCGTCGTCGGACAGAAAGGAATAATAGGGCCGCATCCCGCGATAACTGACGACCATCCGCCCATCGAGCAGTCCCTCGCGCTTGAGCCATGCGACATAGGGAATGAAGGTCGCGACCTCCGCGCCGAACTCGCCGCGATAGTCGATCCGGCCGCTCGCTTTCAGCCGCTCGATCGACCCGGCGAGCAGCGCTTCGTCGTCCATGCGCCCTCCCCCCTCTGGCGCCCGGGAGAGACTCACGAAGCTACCAAACTGATATGATTTACCAAGGCTTTGTTCTTATTGTTTCTCGAAGGGCCCCCAAAAGGGCCCCCAAAACTGTCTCGATTTTCTTGCCCATATACCTAACCCGCCACAATTGCGTCGGGCTGTCCTGCAATTAGGGTGTTGATGTAGGCAAGGCAAAGGTCACGGCTGCGGTAGGTGCCGTGTGAGGCGACTTCCTGCCGCTCCACTATCGGGAACGTCGAATAGATGTAACGGATGTCGTCACGGCTTTGGGCTGGATCGGCTGGATCATAAACACCGTAAAGCATGAAATAGAGGGCATCGAGCTTGGCGCGCAAATGCAGGCGACGATCCTCATTCCAGATGAACGGCGGCAGCACGTCACCCGCTCCGTCCACATAGCCCATGTCACGGGCAAAGGTGGCCATGTCGTGCGCGGTATAGGTCAACTCCAGTACCGCCGCCTTGACGAGTTCGGCCGCGCTCTTGGGGCCAAACGTGCGGATGTAGGCGGCTGGGGGAATGATAGGGAGTTGTTCGACAATGAACCAATTGACGCTTGTGCTTTGCAATTTGGAACGGGTCACGAAATCGAATACAAAAGAGTCTAGATTTGCCGTCAATAGTGCCGCGTCCGACGCGGCCAGCGTGTTATCCTTGCCGATAATCAGCGGTGCCTTGTTCCCAAAGCCGTAGGCTGGGGCAAGCGCCGCGATGAAGGTCCGCACGTCGGTCGCCCTCGCAATATCCCGAAAGGCTATTACGTAACCCGTGTCTTTGGTTAGTGGCGCTTTTCCCGCCAATATCCAGAATTGAGGCGACGGCTCGAACGCAGGGTCAGCCTTCATTTCCGCCGTGACTTCCCCGCTTAAGGAACGTCATTCTGGGCAGAAAGACGTCGCTGAAGTCTGCGACACATCGTCGGTAGAACCGCAGCGGTGAGGCGGCGGACGATTTCAGTCGCTCGTATATTCGGAAAGTCTTCTCATGCCTGATGAATCGCCGAATCGATCAAGTCCTTCCCAATTGCGTGAAAAGGCGCTCTCGCGATGGGATAACGAAGGTGGCGCAGGGCCTGATGGTCCCCAGGAAGGCGGAACGTCAGCGACAGCACCAACCGCACATCCGGCGCCGTATAAGAGCACCCCCGTGTTCGACGAGAATACTCTGCCGGCGGGACTTCGCCGCGAGCATCGCACCAAAGCCGGCGTGTGGGGGGTCATCCGCGTGCTCGAGGGTCGATTACGGTATCGAACGCTCGATCAAGCATCGGAGGTAATTCTTGACCCAGACCATCCCGGTCTCGTGCTGCCCGACGTTCCGCATTTCGTCGAGCCGCTTGGGCCGATGCGGATGCAGATCGAATTCTACGATCAGCCACCTCATGCGGCGGGATAGGTAAGTCCATCTCGCGCCGGCGTCGCCGCTTTGGTCAGCATCGCCGGGTCCGCGCGAGCAGGCGCCATCAGATGAATGACACTCCTGTCGCTATCTAGGAGGTAATCGGCGACGATCCGCCGGTGACAGCGCCACCAGACCGCTTCCGAGCACATGATCGCGCATCGCCGATCCAGGCTCAGCTCCCGCAATTGCGAAAGGCCGAGGCGAAACTCGCTGGAGAGCGCATAATCGGCATAATTGTGAAAACTCTGGTTGGTCCAGAAGCCGTTGATCTCGGGCGGGACCGTTTTCGATTTCTTCCGCCGCCCTCCCAGCTCGGGGATCCGCGTGTGGCCAATCTGGTATTCAGCGAGCTCCACCGGCAGTGCATCGAGATTGAACTGGGGATTGGTCCGCGACCGCGGGATGCTGCGGACATCGATCACCATCTCGACGACGCCGACTCGAAGCAGCTCGACGAACTCAGGGATAGTCCGCGTCGAATGACCGATCGTGTAGACGGGCAGCACTTCGGACGCTTGTTCATGCGCAGAGGAGAGGTTGTCCAGCGTCAAGACAAGGCCCGATGTTCGACCGGTATCACGCCAGGGCTTCCTGAACGGCCGCGTGCAACGCGGGGAGGACTTGCGTTTCGAACCAGGGGTTGTTGGCCGCCCAGGATCGCGAACGCCACGAGGGATGCGGCAGCGGGAAATATTTCGGGAGATATTGGCGGAAGCCCCTGACGCGCTCGGACACCTTGCCCGGCCCGAGAACATGGACCTGGGCGTGGGCGCCGACCAGCAGGGTCATACGCAACGCCGGCATCTGGTCCAGCAATCTTGCGCGCCAGAGTGGCGCGCACTCGGGCCGCGGGGGCGCATCGCCGCTGGACGGCAAGCGGCCGGGATAGCAAAATCCCATGGGGATGATGGCGACGGTACTCGAATCGTAAAACTGGTCCTTCGACAGACCCATCCATTCGCGCAAGCGGTCGCCTGAAGAATCCGAGAACGGGATGCCGGACTCGTGGACTTTTGTCCCCGGCGCCTGGCTCGCGATTAGTATCCGAGCAGTCACCGATGCCTGGAGCACCGGCCGCGGGCCCAGCGGCAACAAGTCGCCGCAGGTCCGGCAGGCGCGAACGTCCGCAAGCAATGAATCGAGTGTCGTCACGCGACCAAGAACTTTCCGACACGAAATTTCAGAAGCGAAAGCGATGCCGAACGCACTGTCGCCGGAGTCTATTCGCGTCCTTCGACACCCACGCCGTAAACATGAACCATCTGACCTCCGAGCCAGCCCGACACGGCGATCAGGCAGACGCCCACGACCGACAGCAGGACAGGAAGTGTCATGTTTTCCTGCCCGCTCGCGCGCAACCAGATGTTGACCGTATAGAGGGCAACGGCGGTGAGATTGATCGCCATGTGGGTGAGCGCGATCTTCTTAACCGGGGGCAAACCGCCCTGGTAATAGAGCAAGTCGATCAGTCCCGGCACGGCGGCGACAAGAGCGCCGATCAAGCCGCCGGCCATGGTGTAAAACGCCACCGTGAACCAGACAGCGCTGGTGGACACATTCAGGGCGATCAAGTCGCAGACCAGTGAAAATATCCACAAGGCGATCGGGAAAACGACAATCATCGGGTGAATTGGATGGTTCGCGATACTTGCCGGACTGCGCATTAAATTTCCTTTCAGACGCCAGCGCGGCACCGATGGCGACGTTCGCTCAAGCGGATGCGCGATCGCAGGATCAGCGCGAAAAGATCGCCCAGAGTCGATCAACCACGCAGGGTGATGATCGTTCCCTCCGCGCTAGAAGGGCGCTGCGGTTGGCCATTGGTGCGCGTAGATCGCCCGCAATGCGCTCTGCAGCGCCGGATGGGTTTCGGGTGAGCCATGACAGCCCCTGCCGGGCAACCGCGTCGCTGCATTTACGGCCAGAAACTGCAGCGGTGGCAGTCCGTTCGCGCGGCAATTTCTTTGAATGACGCCAAGGAAATATTGGGCGCTCCTCCAATGCAGTCCGATCTCCGTGCAAATTTCTCTGTAGGTGTAGGGGGGCAAGCCATTCGACGCCCGGTCGACGAGGAACGGCCAGGCGGCCCTGGCCCGCTGAACATGATCGATGGACATGCCTCGTCTCCTTCCCCTGGATCGTTCACAGCAGCCGAGGAACGATCCGTGTTGACTGCGGTTTCTTCGTTCGTGACCCCGTTCCACGGTGACGGCCGCGCGGCGATCCGCACTAATGACGAGTGCAGGGTGCAAACTTCCGTCGGAACGGCGGACGATAGGAGCGGCAATGGCTGGACGGTTCAAGGTCGGCGACAAGGTGCGGTGGAACTCCGAAGCCGGTCACGTCAGCGGCACGATTATCCGAGTCCATACCCGCGACTTTGATTACAAGGGCCACACGCATCGGGCGAGCCCCGAGTCGCCGCAATATGAGATCAAGAGCGGCAAGACCGACCATATTGCCGCACACAAGGGCTCGTCGCTCACGAAAATAGGCGACTGACCATGATCTCGGGACCCGTGTCGCCCGAACCGCTGCGAGCGGCGTTGAGCGATGCCGACGACCGGGTTATCCTGAGCCACTGGCTCCCGCCACGTCAGGGAATCGTCCCGCAAATCCGTATCGGCCGGCGCTGGGTTAGCGTGCTGTGGGCGCTGCCTATCGGCGCTGTGTTGCTGATCCTCATGATCGCGCTGGCCCAGAGCCTGCGCGAGTTGCCGAGCATCCAGGCCTTCATCAAGCATTATCCCGGCATTGCCCAGTCCGCGCCGTCGGTCGATTCCGGTTTTCCCTGGTGGCTGCGGCTCCAGCATTTCCTGAACATGATTTTCATGATGTTCATCATCCGCGCCGGCATCCAGATCCTCGCCGATCACCCCCGGCTATACTGGAAACGCGACTGCACGCCGGGGACCGACTGGTTCCGCTTCCAGCGCCCGGTGCCCGAAGGGCGTGTCTGGACCGCCAAGGAC
>JACDGO010000184.1 GCA_013821585.1 Sphingomonadaceae bacterium | reverse complement strand
CGTCTTGCTCGTCCGCCGACCCGCCAAGGGGCTGCTCGGGGGTATGCGCGCGCTCCCCGGCGATTTCTCCGCTCCCGCGTCCGAGGGTGCGCTGATCGGCCGGATCACCCACGTCTTCACCCATTTCCGCCTCACTCTCGACGTGCGCGCTGTCCCCGAATCGGGTTGCACATCGCCACCGGACGGGGAATGGTGGCCCATCGACCGGCTCGACGAAGCCGGCTTGCCGAGCGTGTTCATAAAAGCCGCCCGGATCGCTTTGGAGGAACGCGACCATGCTCGATGCGCGGCTTGACCGGAGGCAATTTGTCGGCGCGGGGCTCGGACTCGGCGCGCTTTCGCTGCTGCCCGCGCCGGTGTTCGCGCGGATCGTCGCGTCCGATTGGTCGAAGGTCCAGGCGGCGCTCGACGCCTATGTCGCCGACGATCGTTTGCCCGGCGCGGCGGCGGCGGTGGGGTACGGCACGGACCCCGCGACCTTCCTCGCCGCAGGAAAACTCGCGCGCGACAATCCGCGGAAGATCGACGCCGACAGCCTGTTCCGCGTCTATTCGATGACCAAACCGATCACCGGAATGGCGGCGATGATGCTGATCGAGGACGGCAAGATCGGCCTCGACCAGAACATCGCCGACTTCATTCCCGGCTTCGCGCATCCGCGCGTGCTGGTCGATCCGACGAAGGATCTGACGTCGCGCCCCGCCGCGCGGCCGATTACCGTGCGCAACCTGCTCACACACACCGCCGGGCTCGGTTACGCGGTGATCGTCACCAAGGGGCCGCTGCTCGGCGAATATATCCGCCTCGGCATCAATCCCGGCACGATCAGCCGCAAGCCTATTCCCGGTTTCCCGCCGATCTCGACCGCTCCGAGTCTCGAGGTCTTCGCCGACCGGCTCGCCACGCTCCCGCTGATCGCCGATCCGGGGACGAAGTGGAGCTATTCGGTCGCGCTCGACCTGATGGGCCGCGTCATCGAGATCGCGAGCGGCATGCCGTTCGACGCGTTCCTCCAAAAGCGCATGTTCGACCCGCTCGGGATGCGCAGCACCTTCTTTCGCGTGCCCGCGTCCGAAACGGCGCGGCTCACCACCAACTACGGCGTCTCGCCGAAAGGCCAGGCGCCGATCGACCCCGGCGCTTCGAGCGTGTTTTCCGACGCCCCGGCCTTTCCCTTCGGCGGCGCGGGGCTGGTCATGAGCCCGCGCGACTACGACCGCTTCCTACTCATGCTCGCAGGGCACGGCGCGATCGGCCGGACGCGCGTGATGAAGGAGGCGACCGCAAGGCTCGGCATGTCGAACCTGCTCCCGCCCGGCATCGACACCGCCGGCACCTTCGCGGCGGGGCAAGGGTTCGGCGCGGGCGGGCGCGTCAAGGTGCGTCCCGACGCAACGCCCTCGGGAATCGGCACTTACGGCTGGGGCGGCGCCGCGGCGACGATCGCCTGGGTCGATCCAACCAAGCGCGTTCGCGCCTGCGGCTTCGCGCAATATATGCCCGATACCGCGATTCCCTTCACGCTCGACTTCGCCAAGAGCGTCTACGCGAGCCTGTGATCGAAGCGCCCGGCTTCACCGGCGGCACGCTCGACCGCGCCGACCGGCTGAGGAACGATCCCGACGCACTGGCGGCAGCCGCAAGCGACCTGCGCGCGCGGCTGATCGGCATGGACGGCCTCGAGCCGCGTACCGATGAAAGCGGCGAACTTGTCTGGACCAGCCTGGCCGATGCAGGCGTTGACGACGAGCTGATCCTTCTCGGTCTCGACGGCGACCGCGCGTGCTTCGCCGCGTTACCGCCCGAGCCGCCGGTCGATCGCGGAGCCGCGGCGATCTGGGCGGCGATCATCGGCCTTTCCGCCGAGGACGCCGCCGCGTTCGCCGCCGCGCGGAGTCTCATCGACTGGCACGGCCGCCACCGCTTCTGCGCGCGTTGCGGCAGCACGACCGCGCTGTTCCGCGCGGGCTGGGGCCGCGCCTGCCTCCAGTGTGGTGCCGAGCATTTCCCGCGCGTCGACCCCGTCGTCATCATGCTCGCCGAGCACGGCGGACGCGTCCTCGTCGGCCGCCAGCCGCGCTACCCGGCAGGCCGCTATTCGGCGCTCGCCGGCTTTGTCGAGCCCGGCGAGTCGATCGAGGAAGCCGTCGCGCGCGAGCTGTTCGAGGAAGCGGGCGTGCGCGCGACATCGGTGCGCTACGTCGTCAGCCAGCCCTGGCCCTTCCCGTCGTCGCTGATGATGGCGTGCGTCGCGCAGGTCGCCGGCGACGCGCTGACGATCGATACGACCGAGCTCGACGACGCGATGTGGGTGACGTGCGATGAGGTCGAAGCCGCGATGGCGGGCGCCCCCGATGCACGTTTCATCGCGCCGCCGCGCATCGCCATCGCCCACACGCTGTTCCGCCATTGGCTCGACGCACGAAGCGCCACATGACGCAGCGCGTGACCGCGCGTCCGCTCATTTTCGTCGTCGCCCTGGCGCTGGTGCTGAACGCCTGTGTCGAGGGGCCGCGCCGCCCGCGCGCCGCGCCACGCCCGCGGGTGGGCCGCACTTACGATCCCGCGCAGCTGCGCATCTGCATCGGCGATCTCGACCGCATGGTCGCGCGCTATGCGCTGCTTCCCGACCGAACCTTCGGCGGCGGCTGTTCGGCGCTCGGGTCGGTGCAGCTGCGCGACATCGGCACGCCGACCGCGAACCTTGGTGCTATGACCTGCCCGCTCGCGCGCGCTTTCACCCTCTGGGTGCAAAACGACCTCGCCGGCCCCGCCCAGCGCAGCTTCGCCAGCCGCGTCGTCCGCATCGAAAGCTTCGGCACCTATTCCTGCCGCAACGTCAACGGCGCAGCGACGGGCGCGCTTTCGGAGCACGCGTTCGCCAACGCGGTCGATGTCGCGGCTTTCGTGCTCGAGAACGGACGCCGCGTCACCATCAAGGATGGCTGGAACGGTGGCGACGACGAGCGGGAATTCCTCCGCGCGGTCCGCGCCGCCGCGTGCGGGCGGTTCCAGACCGTGCTCAGCCCCGATTACAACGAGGCACACCACGATCACCTGCATTTCGATATGGGCCGCGGCCCGTTCTGTCGTTAAGGGGCCGGGATGACAGAAGCACGCATCCCAAGCCGCGTCTTCCCGCGCGCCGCGGCCGAAGCCGAGGTCGCCCGCACCGGGCTCTCCACGCCGCAGACCGAAAATCCCGCCTACAAGCTCGCGTTCCAGGACATGGACTTCCTGCTGCGCGAGGATTTGCGCCCGGTCCGCTTCCAGCTCGAATTGTTGAAGCCCGAGCTGCTGCTCGAGGAAGCGAAGATCGGTTCGACGATGGTGTTCTACGGCTCGGCGCGAATCCCGGAGCCGGGCGTGAAGTCGGGCAACCCCGATCCCGCGATCGCCGCGCGGCTCGAGGCAAACGGCCGCCACTATGCCGAAGCGCGCAAGCTCGCCGCGCTCGCCAGCGCGTCCCCGCGCGACGAGGCGGGCATGCGGCATTTCGTCGTCTGCTCGGGCGGCGGTCCCTCGATCATGGAAGCCGCCAATCGTGGCGCGCAGGACGCCGGCGCCGAATCGATCGGCCTCAACATCGTCCTGCCGCACGAACAGGCGCCGAACGTCTACGTCACGCCCGCGCTGAGCTTTCAGTTCCACTATTTCGCGCTGAGGAAAATGCATTTCCTGCTGCGCGCGCGCGCGGTCGCGGTGTTCCCCGGCGGGTTCGGCACGTTCGACGAGACCTTCGAGCTCCTGACCCTCATTCAGACCGGCAAGATCAAGCCGATGCCCGTGCTGATGTTCGGCAAGGACTTCTGGACGAAGGTAATCGACTTCGACGCCTTCGCCGGCGAGGGGGTGATCAGCCCGGAGGACGTCGATCTGTTCCGGTTCGTCGACAGTGCCGAGCAGGCGTGGAAGATCGTTCAGGATTTCTACGCAGCCAAGTAAGAACTACTTCGCCGCGGGACCGGCCTTGCCCGCCGCCGGTGCGGCGTCCGGCACAGGCGGAAGCGGCAGGTTCGATCCCTGGCTGTTGACGTAAAGGATCACGTTGGCGCGATCCTCGGGCTTCGACAGTCCGGCGAAGGTCATCTTGGTGCCTGGCGCGAGCGCGCGCGGGCTCGTCAGCCACGCGTTCATCTTTTCGAAGTCCCATTTGCCGCCGACGCCCTTCAGCGCGTCGGAGAAGGCGAATCCGCCTTTCCCCTGCCCGATCGCCTCACCGAGCGTTCCGTAGAGGTTCGGGCCGATCCCGTTCGCGCCGCCTTGGTTGATCGTGTGGCATGAGGTGCATTTCTTGAAGACCTCGGCGCCCTTCGCCGCGTCGGCGGTCGGGAGCAAGGTCGCGATCGGCACGGGCGCCGCGGCCGCGCCGCCGTCGCCACCCTCGGCTTCGACGCCTTCGACGACATAACCGGGCTTTTCCGGCCGCTCGGGATGAAAATACTCGCCGGTGACGATCGTCGCGCCGAGCGCGACGATCCCCGCGCCGAGGACCATCATGGCGACGAGATTGCTGCGGCTGTCCATGTTCGCGTGGTCCCCGGAAAGGCGTGTGCGGCCCCTTAGGAAAGCGCGCGCTTGACCGCAAGCTCGCCGCGCCGATACCCGCCGCCGGACATGGACCGCTATCCCGCCCCCGCCCGCCCGATCGTTTCCGCGATGACCGAAGCCGCCGCCGCCGAACCCGCGCGCGCGGTGGCGTTTCAGGGGGCGCCCGGCGCGAACTCGCACATCGCCGTCAGCGAGGCGTTTCCCGACGGCCTGCCGCTGCCCTGCTTTTCGTTCGAGGACGCGATCGACGCGGTCAAGGACGGACGCGCCGACTGCGCGATGATCCCGATCGAGAATTCGCTCCACGGCCGCGTCGCCGACATGCATTTCCTGCTGCCCGAATCGGGGCTGGCGATCACCGGCGAGCACTTCCTGCCGATCCGCTATGCGTTGATGGGGACGGGAGCGATCGAGGGGATCGTTCAGGCGGTCAGCCACCCGCAAGCGCTCGGCCAATGCCGCCATTGGCTCAGGGGCCGCGGCATCCAGCCGATCGCCTATGCCGACACCGCAGGCGCCGCGGCCCATGTCGCCGAACTCGGCGATCCCGGCGTCGCGGCGATCGCGCCGCCGCTGGCGGCCGAAACCTATGGGCTGATGATTCT
>JACDGO010000183.1 GCA_013821585.1 Sphingomonadaceae bacterium | reverse complement strand
GGGTTCTTGCGGTGGCCAAGTGTGTAATAGGATTCTCCCGAACCATCGAGCCGGTTGGCAATCCAGAATGGCGCTGGCGTTTCTTTGCGACCGTCGACCTGCCACCGATGATACAGGACATGGACGCCGGGGTAGGGCGGCGAGGTCAGCACAAGACGCGGCGCGCGCGATCCGGCCAAGCGCGGATCGAGTTCGAGACCGGCGGCGCTTCGATCCAAGCACATCATCTGGGGGTTTCGGCCGATCTCGGCCGCCGCAGCTTCGTAAGCCGCGCTGAAGCGACGCGCATCTTCCAACATGGCGCGAGCGCTGACCACAAGGTTGCGCTTAAATTCGCTAAGGCGCGGCGTTCGTTTTCGCGCGTCGAATGCCCAATGGCTTGCCCGCAGCACCGCGCAACGCGCCAATGTCTCGGCGTCTGCGGGAAGGCCCTTCAGCGCCGCGAGCGCTTGACCAATCGCTTTCCGCAGGCGCCAAAACGACTTGCTTTCGATGTTGCGGAAATATCCCGCTTCGTTCCAAGCCGAGGCATCAGCGGCCGGCGCGTGGATATTGATGGCGGCCTCGACGCCATTGAGCCAGCGTTCGAAGGCAGCAATATCGGCGTCGCTCAGCCGCAGCGTCTTGGCTTCGGAGACAAACACCGCAAGCGAGCTGATATCGACGCCGATGGCATCGCGACCGCTCGCCAGCGCCTCCACGATCGTCGTCCCGCCGCCGACGAAGGGATCGAGGATCAGATCGCCTGGCTCAGAAAATGTCTCGATCGCGGCGCGCACGAACAAGGGCGAAAATCGCGCCGGATATTTGTAGTGGTTGTGGGTGAGGCCACTAACCGGTCGCGTATCGAGCGCGCTCGCGACGAGGCGCGAGACGGCGTCAGCGTCTAAATCCAACGCGGTCGCGCGATCGACAAGCGCCACGAACCGGGCGAACGCATCCGGCGCCGATGCGCGCATCGCGACAACATTTTGTACGGATGTCAGGACTTCGGTCACCCGAGTGTCCCCGCTCTTGCGTTTCGAGCAGCACCCAAGAGAAATTCTAATGCTGCAATCACTTTATCAGTTGAAATGATAGACGGGTCGGGTCGTCCTTGGCCCTCGGCCTCATCGTCGATGGTGACTTGATGCCAGCCGCCGACGCGCGTGAGTCCTGTTTCCAACTTCCGCCGATTAGCATCAATGACCCGTCCGGTTTTCAGAAACCGTGCAAGCGTCATGGGATCGACGCCGAGCTTTGCCGCGGCATCCGCCTTGGTCGCGCCCGTCTGTGCGATGTAGGCAGCTAGGGCATCGCGTAAGGTAGGGTTGGGGGAGACGGCCGGCATGCACGTGGCAGTATCGCTATATCACCACATATTACAAGTGATATTTAAGTGATGTGCAACATATCGAGCTGACGACCTGACAGCGTTCTTAAACATCAAAAGTTTGCAGAAAAGCCTTCTTAAACCCCAGAAGTTTGCTATTGAGCCCAGAAGGACGGCGCTAATGCCCAAAAATTCGCTAGACGGTTTGCCCGAGGTCTTCCTATCGACCACTGCGATTTCCGTGGCGGTCTCGCGAGCGGTTAGCAATGGCACCCTGCGCCAAATCGGCTCCAAACTCTACACCTTCAATCTCACCGACGAGCCCGAGCGGATCGTCAGCCGCCATTTGTGGCAATTGATCGCAGCCTATCTTCCCGATGCGCTGATCGCCGATCGCACCGCGATCGAGCTGCGCCCGGCAAGCGACGGGTCGATCTTCGTCATCTCCGATCGCAAGCGCGACATCGAACTGCCAGGCGTGGTCATCCGTTCGCGCTCCGGGCCTAGGCCGTTGGAAGCCGATCGCCGTTTCGTTGGCGGCCTATTCCTGTCATCGTCGGCACGCGCCTACCTCGACAATATGGCTCCCTCCCGTCGCCGCAAAGGCGAGGTCAGCCGTACGTTGACCCGCCAGGAGATCGAGAACCGTCTTGACGACGTGATCCGCCGCAGCGGCACCGAGGCGCTCAATACCATTCGCGACGAAGCTCGCCGAATCGCGCCGCTCATCGCGCGCGAGCAGGAATTCGAGGCTTTCGACCGGCTAGCCGGCGCTATGCTCGGCACCCGCGAGGATCGGCTGACATCGGACCGTGCCCAAGCTCGCCGTTCGGGCGCGCCCTATGATCCCGAACGGATCGCGCTTTTCGAGCAGCTCCACAACGAGCTGCGCGCCAGCGCGCCGATTACGCGCCTGACCCCCGAGCGCGACGCCAAAGGACGTGCGACGCTTGCCTTCTTCGAGGCCTATTTCTCCAACTTCATCGAAGGGACGGAATTCGAGGTCGACGAGGCGGCCGACATCGTGTTTCGGAATGTGATCCCCCGCGATCGGCCCGAGGATGCGCACGACGTTCTCGGCACCTGGCAGATCGTTTCCGATCCCGTCGAGATGGCGCGAACCCCGCGCGACTACGAGACTCTACTAGCGCTGCTGCGCAACCGTCATGCCTTGTTGATGGCGGCCCGCCCCGACAAGCGCCCTGGCCAGTTCAAGATTGAGGGCAATCGTGCCGGCCAAACGGTTTTTGTGGCGCCCGAGCAGGTTGAAGGGACGCTCGGCCGCGGCTTCGAATATTATCGCAATCTCGAGAACCCCTTCGCGCGGGCCGTGTTCATGATGTTCCTCGTGTCGGAGGTTCACCCTTTCGCCGACGGCAACGGCCGCATCGCGCGGATCATGATGAACGCCGAGCTCGTGTCGGCGGGCGAGGAGCGGATCATTATCCCGACGGTATTTCGCGGCAACTATCTGTCTGCGCTGAAGGCGATATCGCTCAATGCGCAGCCGCAGCCGATCGTGCGCACGCTCGACTTTGCTCAGAAATGGGTAATAGCCGTCGCCTGGGATGAGCTTGAGGCGACGCGGCGATCCTTGGCTAGCCTTCACGCGTTCGTGGAGCCGGCCGATGCTGACGAGCGCGGCATCCGCCTCCGCCTTCCCGATGGCATTGCGGCATGAGCGGCGCGGCCAATCCGCTCCTGCACGCGCTTGAGCAGTTCGACGCCAGCGAAGCGAACATCACCGAGTTTTAGGCGCTTTGAATCGAGATTAAGGGGTTGACCCCGGACGGCATCTTGTTGGGGCTAAATGGCAGGCGCATCTATCGCAGAACTCCGGCCGAGGTCGCTGAGTGTCTGTCTGATTCTTGCGCCCTGCGCTGCATCCATGCCCATGTTCGCTTCCATCTGCCTGATCGTCGCCAAGAGTTCCTCTTGGCTCAAATCAGGAAACACCTTGGTCGCGGCAAAAAGGCTTGGCACTTGTTTTTCTAGAATATCACGCAGTGACTTATGAGCCTTTGCACCGCGAACTTCCGACAGGATGGCCGCCAGCACCCAGCGGGAAATAATCGTGAGCGTCGTGATTTGGATCGGAAGAGTGTCACCGTCGGCGATGAATTTCAGCCGACTGATCAGGCTTCGAGCAAAATTCGGTCCCCAGACCGCTGCGATTGATTGAGCCGCGACGAACAGAAAACTGTCGCGAAAATCCTCACCCGCCCCGCCGGTAAAAGGAATGAGAACCGCCTCCTCGCCATCTTCGGTCCTGAATCGCTTCGTGCAGCCATGGAGCATCAGGTAAAGCATGAACAACGATCGGGTGACAAAATTGAGATCAAGAGCGGCGTTCGAGTGCTTCGCTCGCTCCAGGAAATCCTGAAATTTCCCAATTCCGCGCCATAGCGCCGCTTGATTGCGCTCAAACTCGGTGCTGGAAACAAACTCCGGCTCCATAACTGCACTGGATAACGCAGCTTTCGGCACGGCGATGTCGTCAGCTTGCCCAGCATCGTCCTGATCCTCCCCAACGTCGTCACCCTTCGCTTTGGCAGCGTCCTCAGCATCGATCCTTTCGACCGTCTCGATATTGACCATCCCGCGCAGGACGATCTGAAGAAGTGCTTGAAGTGCCGGATTGTCTCCATGAGCCAATCCCGCCGACTTCATGCTGACGCGGAGGTTGAGCGCCTTCCTGAACTCCTCGGGGGTAGCAAAATCCCGCCCCGCAATACCGGGAGTTGTGCTGCGTCCGCCAGCGGAGCGGATTCTCTCCAAAGCCGGCCCAATCTTGGCATCGTCTTCCAGCAAAAGGTGAATGTCTTTCGCTAGCCCGATCAGGTCGGCGTCCCCATTGAGGATCGCATCAAGCTTCTTCCGTATGGAGTCGGCAACCGGAAATGGTGCAAACCGCATCAACTCTTCGGGATTGGCGATGATTATTAGCCGACTGATCCTGCCGTCAGCGAGGCAAATTCGCGCGATATTTGAGCCGAGTTTCGCATCGCCAATGTCGGCGATCCATAATCCATCTGCCCGTTGAGCCAGAGGGAAATGCACATCGTCCACTCTTATTGACGCCACAGCGTCCGTAAAATTTGGAGCGGGCGACCAGAGCAGTCGTGTCGCGCGACGCTCAACGGTCCCCGCCATAAACGTGGCAGTGTCGGACGCAGTTTCAGATTTGTCGGGGGGAACCGCAATGTCGGCAACCGCGATCTTGGACTTGTAGGAGAGCTTCAAATCCTTCTTCACAGATCCACGCGGGAGCTTTCTGTAAAGAAGGCATTCGTAATTGGCCCCTGCTTTGCCCGGCGCACCCAAGGCGGCGACAGTGCAATTTGCGCTCCCGATGAACAGGAAATCGTGATCGCTGCCATGAAAGAGGAACATCTTGGCATGAAGGAAGCGGTCGGAGTCCTCACCACCCGATCCGATCGGATGGAATTTCAGCGCCAGCTTGCCGATGGCGGCTACTGGAAATGTCGATGATCGAGAGGGGTTGCGGGCGTTCTGCGATAGAAAGATGCGCAGGTCCGGTTCACCGACTGCAACGTGCAGACGCTTCAGGGCAGAAAGTTGGTCATCCCAATAGGGGGAGATTACAGTCAACCGCTCAACGTGCTCATCGACCAATTTTAGCATCCGGTCGGCGAGCCCGTTTGCGTTCGCCGGGTCGGATAGCAACAGATCAATCTGAGACCCGTCGGACAGATCGAACGGAGTGGCTCTCTCCAGCGCCTTCTCGTCGATCCAAGGCGACTGGGTGCGTACTATACCCCGACTCATTGATTGCCCGAAAAACGTCTTGGCAAGGAGGGGAAAAGGGATTCTTGTCGGATGTATGGTTCGA
>JACDGO010000182.1 GCA_013821585.1 Sphingomonadaceae bacterium | reverse complement strand
GTTATGGAACGCGCCACGGAAATGCATCAACCAGGCTTCACCGGCGGTGCCGAGGATTCCGGCGGCGGCGAACGCGGCCAGCGCGCGTCCGGATGCGATCGGGGCGAGTCCGACATGATCGTCGCCGGCGCGAAGCGTATCCGCAGCTGCGCCCAGCGACCCGGCGAGGATGAGCGCGGCGGGCGCGCCGACGGGCGCGGCATAGAACAGGTTGGTCCAGCTCAATCGACCCGGCCTCCGCGCGATGTCGAAGGCGTGGAAGCCTAGGCCGGCCGCGCCGCTTAGCGCCGTCGCGGCTTGGCCGGACATCCGCAGACGGCTGGCGGCGTGGCCGTGCGCGCTCGCGTTAAGCGCGATACCCAAGCTTGCCGTCAGCAGCGGCGTCAGCATCGCCTTGTTGTGGAAGCTGCCGCGATAATGCTCCATCGCGCTGTCGATTAGCACGGACGTCGCCAGCACCGTCGCGCCCGCGCCAATCAACCGCGCCGCCCGCCGCTGTTGCGTTTGCGATGCGTCTTGGTCGGTCGGCGGCATCACGGGTCAACGCGCGGTGCCCGTCGAAGCTCCGGGGCCACGGTGCGGCATAGTCCGCGATTGGCGCGACGCCTCATCGATCCTCGCCCCGAAGTTTCCTTCCAGAATTTTTTCAAATGGCGGGAATAAAGTCCGGCGTGAGACGGTCTTGGTGTCAGGAAGCATCGGGCATCCCGCGCCGCGCGGCGGCGGACACTCGGACAGGGGCGCATGCCATGATCCGCCCGGGTGAACGCGGAAAAAGTCATCAAGATCACCGCCGAGCGCTACGAATATTCGCCCGGCAAGATCACCCTGAAACGCGGCGAGCCTGTCATCCTCGAGCTGATCTCGGAAGACCGCCTCCACGGCTTTCATGTCAAGGGACTGAATATCCGGGCCGACGTTCTGCCAGGCCAATTCGTTCGCGTGCGCGTCGTGCCGGACAAGGCCGGAACCTATCCGTTCACCTGCGACCTATTCTGCGGCAGCGGCCACAACGACATGAGCGGCGTGATCACGGTCACCGACTGATTTCACCGACGATTTGATCAGAGAGGACGCCGTCATGGCATTACGAAGCACGAACGAGCGATGGGGCTGGGTAACCCGCGCGCTGCACTGGTCGATCGCGCTGACCGTCTTCGGCATGATCGCGGCGGGCCTATATGCCGTCAGTCTCGACACCAGCACTCGGGCAGGCGAGATGAACTATTATTCGGTGATCGACGTCCACAAATCCTTCGGCCTGCTGATCATCGCGCTGATGGCGTTCCGGCTGCTCTGGCGAGTCGGCGAAAGATCGCCGTGGCCGACAGCGGAAACTCCGGCGCTGGAAATCGTCGCAGCGCGCGGCGCGCAAGTTCTCCTCTACGCCGGACTTTTCGTCATGCCGGTGTCCGGCTATCTCTGGGCCACCGCCTATGGCGAGCCGGCGCGGTTCTTCGGCGTCAAATTGCCGGGTTTCGTCCACTTCAAAGGCGAGCAGGCAAAACTGGTTCACCATATCCATATCATCACGGCGTTCGTCCTGATGACGATCATCGGGCTGCATATTCTTGGCGCGCTGAAGAACCATTTTATCGACCGGAACGACGTTCTGAGAAAGATGCTCGGGCTGGCCCCGCGCCGCATCGAGACCGCGCCGTGAGCTTTTCGCTGGGACTGGTCATGAGCGCCGCCGTCGGCATCGCCGCCGGACTCTTCGCATCTTTCGCAATGAACACATTTCAGGCGATCTGCGCCGCCTTCGACCGGACCGAGTCGCGCGGCGGCGACCGCCCGGAACCCGCAACGATCAAGGTCGCCGCCGCCGCGTTCCGTATGGTGAGCGGCAAGGCGATCCCGCAGGCAATGCGGCCCCTTGCCGGGAACGCGGTGCATTACAGCCTGGGGGCCGCGCTCGGCGTGATCTATGCATGTATTGCCGCTTATGTTCCCTTGATTACCATCGGCGCGGGATCGATTTATGCGGTGGCGATCTGGCTGGTGCTCGATGAGGGCGCGCTGCCCGCGCTCGGCTTCGGCGACAAATGGACCAGCGTTCCGGTCGGCACGCACTGCTACGGGCTGGTTTCACATCTGGTATTCGGCGTTTCCCTGGAAGGGGCGCGTCGGCTATTTATCGCGGCGCTTGGCTGAATGATCGCACCAAATGGTCCGAGGCAATCGACGGGATCAAGCACATGACTTCATGGCATTGCCTCCCGACGAATATGTCTTCTGCCCGGTGACGCGGGGCAAGCGCCTGTTCCGTCCCCATCTGGTGTTCAGCGCCACCCGGCCGGATCGTGCGTCCGACGAGTTTACTATCGATCAAACCAGCCGGTTCCGCGACATCATTCTCCCGCATATGGACGCAGCCTATAATTTCGCGCGTTTTCTGGCGCGCGATCCGGTCGCGGCTGAAGACATCGTGCAGGAGGCGTTCCTGCGCGCCTTTCGCGGCTTTCACGCCTTTCGCGGCGAGGCTCCCAAGGCGTGGCTGCTGGCGATCGTGCGCAACTGCTTCCTGAACTGGGTAAAGACCGATCGCACCCCGCGCGATATGCGCGAGGCAATGGAAGACGTTGCGTTCGATTGCCCGGCGCCCCCGCACGCGATCGATCACGACAATCCGGAAGCGATATTGTTGCGGCGTCACGATGTGGAGACGGTGCGAACCACCATCGAGAACTTGCCCGAGCCGTTTCGCGAAGCACTGGTGTTGCGCGAGCTGGAAGAGCTTTCCTATCAGGAGATCGCCCTGTTGACCGATGCGCCGATCGGCACGGTGATGTCGCGATTGTCACGCGCCCGGCAGATGTTGGGGCAGCTGCTTCTTCCCGAGACCGGGTTCGAGCGGGAGATACGGCCATGAACGCGTGCCCGGATCGCATATTGCTCCTCCATGGCCTGATCGACGGCGAGCTCGACGCCATCAACAGCGTCGCGATCGAGGACCACGTGAAAATCTGCGCCGGATGCGCGGAGGCACTGCGACGGCTGGTGGCGATGCGGGCCGAGCTTTCGGCGGCGGGCGTGCGGCACCACGCGCCGGAAGCCCTTCGCGGCCGGATCGAGCACACGCTCGCGGAAGCCGGCGCCCGGGCGGCTCCTCCGATGGCGCGTCAGCGCGGCGGGACGTTCAACGGCCGCTGGCTGACTGGCGGCGTTTTCACCGGGATCGCGGCCAGCTTGGCGTTCCTGATCGCAATGCCGCAGCTGACCACCACCGGCGTGCAGGATCAGCTTGTCGCGAGCCATGTGCGCTCGCTCCTCGCCAGTCATCTCACCGACGTCGCGACGTCGGACCGGCATGTCGTGAAGCCTTGGTTCAATGGGCGAATCGATTTCGCGCCGCCCGTCGTCGAACTCGCCGATCAAGGATTCCCGCTCGCCGGCGGGCGTCTCGACTATATCGAGGGGCGCGTCGTCGCGGCACTGGTCTATCACCGCCGCCTGCATACCATAAACCTGTTCGTCCGCCCGGCGGGCGCTTTCTCCTCGCCGGTCGGCGTCGCGACGCGGCGCGACAGCTACAATCTCGTTCGATGGACCCGGGACGGGCTGGAGTTCTGGGCGGTTTCCGACATCGACCGCCGTGAGCTTCAGCAGTTTCGGAATCTGTTTGAAAGCCGTTCGGCGTCGTAGCGCCGGGCGCGCGATAGTAAGGGCATGCCGGGCTAAGCGGACGTCACAGGCTCAGCGAGCGAGTCGATGTCGGCGGTCCGCCGCGCCTTGCGTCCGACGAGCTGATAGACTTTCGCGGTGCCGATGCCCTTGAGGTCGATGTCGTCGTGCATTTCGATCTCATAGGCTGGCCGCAGCCGCCAATAAGCGCTTTCGGAAATCAGGATCGTACCCGGCTCGGCGCGGGTTTCGAGACGGTTGGCGAGGTTGACGGACTCGCCCCAGCAATCGAACGCGGGGCGCCTGACGCCGATCACCCCGGCGACCACCGGCCCGACGTGAAGGCCGATGCGAATCTGGACCGGATAGCCCATTCCGTCGACGAGGCGTTGCACCGCTGCCTGCATCGCGAAGGCGAGTTCGGCGGCGTTCTCGGCATGGTCCCGCACGCCCGGCGCGCGAGTGAGGCCGCCGATCGCCATATAGGCGTCGCCGATCGTCTTGATCCGATCGATCGCGAAACGCTCCGCCTCCAGGTCGAAGGTCGAGAACAGGGTGTTGAGCACCTTGACGAGGTGCGCGGGGCTGATCTTGCGCGACAGCTCGGTGAAGCCGACGAGATCGGCGAAGATGATGCTGACCTCGCCGTGCGAATCCGCGATCGCGGTTTCGCCCGCCTGAATGCGCGTCACGATCTCGCGCGGGAGCATCGAATGGAGCAGGTCGTCGACGCGCTCGCGCGACGCGTTCAATTCCTTCTGCGTCCGGTAGGCGGCGCGCGCGCCGCGCTCGCGAATATAGGCCGACAACGTCCCGAAGATGATCGCGCATAATACCGCCATCAGATTGACGACGATCCAGCCGGGCCGCGCGTTGGCCGCTAAGAGGTGGCCGGTGACGACGATGACCAGCGTCAGGAACGACGCGATTATCAGGAAGCGCGAGCGGATCGGGAACATCGCGGTCGTGCCGAGCAGCGCCAGCGAAAAGCCGAGCGCGGCATAATCATAGCCATGGTCGAGGATCGCATAGACCACCGCCAGTCCCGTCTGGCAGACCAGCAACGCGGTCAGGATCACCGCTTCGAAGTGGCGCTTGCCGAAGGCGGTGAACAGGCTGGCGGCGCACAGCGCCATCAACGGCGCGATCACCAGTCCGCGCAGCATGTGGGTCGTGCCCCAATGCACAGGGTCGATGATCCGGTCCCACACGAAAAAGGCATAGACGAACAGCGCGCTGGCGAAGAGGAACAGCTGCGATTCCGCGATCGTGCGGAGCAGGAACCGGTCGGCGAAAACACGCTCGTCCTCCGCCGTCGCGCAATGCAAACCGAAGCGGGCCAGCAGGTCGATCATCGGCGTCCCCGTCGCCGCGAGTTAGCGTAACCGCCGGGGGATGCCAACCGCCATGCCCCGACCGGCGGCGCGAGAGGCCACCCGGATTCGGAACGCGAGCGGCCATCGACCGTTTGAACGGCATCGATCCATTTTTCGAAGGTGCGACCCATGACCGTGAAGCTTGTCCTCGCCTCGGCCGCGCTCGGCTTCGCCACGCTCGCCGGCGCCCAGACCACGACGCCGGTGCCCGCTACGGGCTCCTCGCA
>JACDGO010000181.1 GCA_013821585.1 Sphingomonadaceae bacterium | reverse complement strand
CCGCCGCCACGCTCCCCGCGCCGCTCGCGAGCGGGCGCCTGCGCGTGCGCGCGACCTTCACGTCGAGATCGCGATCGACGATGTCGTTATAGACGCACCCCGCCCCCCGCATCGCGATCGCGCCGACGAGCATCCACGCGATCAGCCGCCAATCGTCGCGCAAGCCGCCAGCGAGCAACACGCCCCAGGCGCACGGCCAGAACAGCAGCCACCAGCCGATCGGCCGGTCGAACCGCGCGAGCATGGCAAAGGGGCGAATCGCGGCGGGCAGGCGCGAAACGAGCGTTTTGTGCTCACTGTCGGGCGTCACGATGTCCATGCTAGGGCGCAGATATGCCCGCCATCCCCGCCTGGCCACCCGAAAGCGGCGTCCGCCTGTTCGTCACAACCCGGCTCGGCGAAGACGCCGAGGTCCGGATCGAAGGCGCGCAGGCGCACTATCTGATCAACGTCATGCGGCTGCGCGAGGGCGGGCGGCTGAAGCTGTTCGACGACGCGACCGGCGAATGGCTCGCCGAGGCCGTCGCGGTCGGGAAGCGCGACGTGCTGCTGCGCGCGCTCGGTCATCTGCGCGCGCGCGAGGATGCGCCCGACCTGTGGCTCGCCGCCGCGCCGATCCGCCGCGCGCGCTACGATTGGGTAGCGGAAAAGGCTTGCGAACTGGGCGTCGCGCGCTTCGTGCCCGTGCTCACGCGCCGCGCGGTGGTCGACAAGGTCAACGCCGAACGGCTGCGCGCGCACATGATCGAGGCTGCCGAGCAGTGCGGCCGCACCGCGCTTCCCACGATCGACGCGCCGGTGGCGCTCGACCGCTGGCTCGCGTCGCTCGATGATCGTCCGCTCTATTTCGCCGACGAGGAAGGCGGTGCCCCGTTCGCGCAGGCGATCCGCCCCGGTCCCGCCGCGATCCTGATCGGCCCCGAGGGCGGCTTCGATCCGGAGGAACGCGCGGCGATCCGCGCGCACCCTTCGGCGGTCGCGATCAGTCTTGGCCCACGCATCCTGCGCGCCGACACCGCCGCCGTCGCCGCGGTCGCGCTATGGATGGCGCTCGCTATTTAATTCGCGCGCGAAACTTGATCGTGAAGCTGCTGTTCGCGGCCATGCTCCCCGCCGGCGCGAAGCGCAGCGCGTTGACGGCCGGATCGTAGCCGGCGGCGGGCGTATAGGCGTAGCTCGCGCCGCCATTGTTCGAATAGCTCAGGTTCGCCGCCGCGAAGGTCAGCCCGCTCGCTCCCGCGTTGAAGTCGAAGTTCGTCGTCAGCGGTCCCGCGTCGTCGATGTCGCCATTATAAAAGGTTAGCGTCGCGGGAATCGGGTCGGTCAGGATGGTCGTCGAGAGGTCGACCGGCGACGTGTTCGCGTTGGCGACGGTGAGCGTGTAGATCAGATCCCCGCCCGGGATCAGCTTGGGGTTGGCCGTGCCGTTCTGAGGGTCCGACCACGGCGTGGTTATTTTGGCGATGGTCACTACCGGCATCGGGCAGAAGCTGACGCCCGAAAAACCGATGCCCTGCTGCCCGGTAACGGTCTCGCCCGCTTGCAGCGGATAATTGCCATAGCGCAGCTCGACCGATGTCACCGGCTGCGCGAAGCTCAAGGTGATGTCGCCGGTGTTGCTGTTGTTGCCGCTTGCTCCGGTGCCGACCGCCTGGGCGGCGGTCGCCGCGAAGGAATTGGGGCCAAGCATCAGCGACGACGAGGCGTTGGTGAACGGGCCGGTGACGTTCGCCTGCCCGAATGGCGTGACGATCGCGGGCACATAGCTGCTCGCTCCATTGCGCCCGACCGCCATGAACCAGTCGCGGAACTGATTGCTTGTGAAGTCGATGTCGCTCGCCGTCACCGTCACGTCGCGCACCGGCGTGGGGAAGGTGAAGGTGGTGACGACGACGGTCGTGTTGGTCGAGACGTCGGCGGTGCGCTTGTTGAAGATGCCGCCGACCACGAGGAAGTTGCTGGCGTTGTCGTTGTTGATCAGTGTGCCGATCGCCGGCATCTGGACGCCCGCGATGACCGACGAGGCGAGGTCGTTGGTCAGGAAGCTCGAGGTGAAATTGAGCGTCTGCCCCAAGCCGTCGACGCGGTGTAGGTATAGGTGTTCGCATAGTTGAACGTCGCCGCCGCCTGGCTATTGAACAGGAAGCTGTATCGGTTCGCCGCCGGGCAGGCCGCGAGCGCCGGCGGCGCGGCGGCGCACAGCGCGAGAGCGCATCCGAGCATCCGAACGCGGTAAAGCGCCCCCACCATGCCCGCGTCTTTCGCCTGATATGGTAAGAAATGTCTTAAGAAAGCCGCGGGCCAGGCGGTTGCGAATTGCGACTGGCACCGCGCAGGGCGCGCGGCTAGGGGCGCGGAAATGACGACGCGCCCCACGACCGAAGCCGACGAGCCGCCGATCGAATCGCGCGCCGCGCTGATCGGCCTTTTCGCGGACGGCGAAAAGCCGAAGGACCGCTGGCGGATCGGCACCGAGCACGAGAAATTCGTCTATCGCTGCGCCGATCACCGCGCGCCTTCCTATGAAGAGCCGGGCGGCATCCGCGACCTGCTCGACGGTCTGACCATCTATGGCTGGGAGCCGGTGCGCGAGGGCGGACACGTCATCGCCATGTTGGGACCGGACGGCAGCATCAGCCTCGAGCCCGCGGGTCAGTTCGAGCTGTCGGGCGCGCCGCTCGACAACCTTCACCAGACGTGCGCCGAGGCCGGGCGGCATCTGGCGCAGGTCAAGGAAGTCGGCGACCGCCTCGGCCTCGGCTTTCTGGGCCTCGGCTTGTGGCCCGACAAGCGCCGCGACGAGCTGCCGGTGATGCCCAAGGGCCGCTACGCGATCATGCTGCGCCACATGCCGCGCGTCGGCACGATGGGCCTCGACATGATGCTGCGCACCTGCACCATCCAGACCAACCTCGATTACGCGAGCGAGGCCGACATGGTGAAGAAGTTCCGCGTGTCGCTCGCGCTTCAGCCGCTCGCGACCGCGCTGTTCGCCAATTCGCCGTTTCTGGAGGGCAAGCCCAATGGCTATCTCTCTTATCGCAGCCATATCTGGACCGACACCGATCCGGCGCGCACGGGGATGCTGCCCTTCGTGTTCGACGACTCCTTCGGCTATGAGCGCTACGCCGACTATATGCTCGACGTGCCGATGTATTTCGTCTTTCGCGACGGAAAATATATCGACGCCGCCGGGCTGAGCTTCCGTGACTTCCTGAACGGCGAGTTGTCCTTCCTCCCCGGCGTGAAGCCAACGCTGACCGACTGGTCGGACCACCTTTCGACCGCTTTCCCCGAAGTGCGCCTCAAGAGCTTCCTCGAAATGCGCGGCGCCGATGGCGGGCCGTGGAGCAAGATCTGCGCGCTCCCCGCCTTCTGGGTCGGGCTCCTCTACGACGAGACCGCGCTCGACGCGGCCTGGGAACTGGTCAAGGATTGGTCGAACGACGATCACCAGCGGCTGCGCGACGAAGTCCCCGCGTTAGCGCTTGCCGCGACACTCCCCGACGGCCGCACCTTGCGCGAGCTCGCCCGTGAAGTCCTCGCCGTCGCCGATGCGGGACTGAAAGCGCGCGCCCGCCTCAATGCGATCGGCGACACCGAACAGGGTTTCCTCGACCCGCTGCGCGAGATCGTCGCGAGCGGCAAAGTTCCCGCGCAGCGCCTGCTCGACAGGTTCGACGGCGAATGGGGTGGAGACTTGTCGAAGGTCTACGGCGAGATGAGCTTCTAGCGCGCCGTTGCCGGATTGGCCGTTCGATCGCCACGGGGGAGCGAAATCGTGGCGGCAAGCCCGCGCGGGGCGTTCGGCCCAAGCGTCAGCGACCCGCCGTGGCTTTCGGCGATGCTGCGGGCGATGGCGAGTCCGAGCCCCGTTCCCCCGGTGTCGCGGTTGCGCGATGCTTCGAGGAGGGAGAAAGGCTCGAGCGCCCGCTCCAATTCGCTCTGGGGAATGCCCGGACCGTTGTCGGCGACGCGAAGCTCGGCCCGATCGCCCGTCTCGGAGACCGCGATCCGGGCGCTCCCGCCATATTTCACTGCGTTGTCGACGAGGTTGCGTACCGCGCGCCACACCAACCCGCCTTGCGCTGGCACGACGCAACGCGGCATCCCGGTCGCGGCGACATCGTGGCCGAGCGCGCGGAACTCTGCGGCCGTTGCTTCGGCGATCACGGCGATGTCGACGCCGTCCTCGTCGGGATCACGACCGGCATTTGCCGATTCCACCGTCGAGCTGCTCCGTCGCTTGCGCGCGATGGCGTGCGGGTCGCGCTCGACGACTTCGGCACCGGCTATTCGTCGTTGAGCTATCTGCGCCGTTTTCCGTTCGACAAAATCAAGATCGACCGCTCGTTCATCACCAATGTCGGGAAGGACGAAAGCGTGGTCGCCATCGTGCGCGCGATCGTAGACCTCGCTAACGCGTTGCATATGGAGACAACGGCCGAGGGCGTCGAGAACAGCGCCCAATTCAGCCAGCTGAAGCGCCAGGGATGCACCAGCGTTCAGGGGTTCCTGTTCAGCCGGGCGATGAACCCGGACGACGCCTGGCACTATGCGAACGGCCGGATTGCCAGAGCGGTGGCTTAGCCTTGCGCGTCGCTAAGGTCGTTGTGCCGGAACTCTAAAACGCTTCGGCACGTTGCGCTTGCGGTGGGCGGCTTCTAAAAGCCGCCCCTGGGCTCGAACCTGAAGGGTGGACAGATGCTTGCAACCATCGCGGTAATCCTGGTCGTCTTGTGGCTTCTCGGCTTTTTCGCGTTCCACGTCGGCGGCGCGCTGATCCACCTGCTGCTGGTGATCGCGGTCATTGTCGTCATCGTGCAGCTCGTCACCGGGCGGCGCGCGCTTTAGGCGCGTTTCCCGTCACCAAAAGGCGGCGGGGTCGGGCGTCGGCGCGCGGCACGCGGCCGTGATTCCGCGGCTGCAATCGTAAACCTGAATCCGCCACGCGCGCATCGCGTCGGCATAGGCGCGCTGCTGGCGGTCATAGTGGCGCGCATCGGCGACCGCCGCCTGATCGTGCGCACGGAGCGCGGTGACATAGTTCGCCATGTCATAATCATAGGCGACCTGGGCATTGGCGTTCGCGCGCGTATCGGCGGCGGCGTTGGCATTCGCCTGAGCGCCGCCAGCGGCGTTGGCCGCCGCGACCTCGCCCCGGTTCGGCGCGTTGATCGCCTCGGTGCGCGGGCTGTCCTTGTCATAGCCGCGATCGGCGGGAAGCGG
>JACDGO010000180.1 GCA_013821585.1 Sphingomonadaceae bacterium | reverse complement strand
GCGCTGGCTCGCCTGGGCGGCGCTGCTCGCGCTCGTCGCCGCGCCCCTCGTCGCCTTCGCGTCGCAGGCGGCCACCGGCAGGCGCACCGTCACGATCGGCGCGAAGAACTTCTCTGAGCAGTTCATCCTCGCGCGGCTCGTCGGACGGCGGCTCGAGGCGGCGGGTTATCGCGTAACCTATCGCGAGGGGCTCGGCTCGGCGGTGATCTTTCGCGCGCTGAGCGGCGGGGACATCGACGTCTATGTCGATTACGCGGGAACGCTCTGGGCGAACGAGATGAAGCGCACCGGCACGCCGCCGCACGAAGCGATGGACGCGCAGGTCGGCGAATGGGCGAAGCAGCGGGGCGTCACCAGCCTCGGCAGTCTCGGCTTCGAGAACGCCTATGCGCTCGCGATGCGTCCGCGCCCCGGCGTCCGCACCATCGCCGATCTCGACGCGCCTTCGCTCGTGCTCGGCGCGGACCTCGAATTCCTCGACCGACCAGAATGGGCGGCGCTCCGCCACACCTATGCCCTGAACTTCAAGGCGACGCGCAGCTTCGCGCCGACCTTCATGTACGACGCGCTGAAGAGCGGCGACGCCGACGTGATCGCCGCCTTCTCGTCGGACGGACGCGTCGCCGCCGACGGGCTGACCGTCCTCGCCGACCCGAAGGGCGCGCTTCCCGGATACGACGCGCTGCTGCTCGTTCATGACGCGCGTCTGATCCCGGAGCTCCGCCCGCTCGCGGGCGCGATCCCGGTCGATCTGATGCGCCGAGCGAACCTGATGGTCGACGGGCAAAAGCAAAGCCCCGACGCCGCCGCCGCCTGGCTCGACGCGGCGATAACCGCGCGAAAATAGCGCTTTCCTACAGGTGCCCCGCTATGCTTGAGTCGCACAATGAACACAGCTGCACGCATGGACGCTTTCCGCTTCGACCGCGCACGCCGACCAAACTGAAAATGTTCCCAACCCGTGTAAAACTCGTCCACTTCGTAAAGCGCGCCGACACGTGATCCAACCCGCCGTCCTCGTCACCGGAGGCGCGGGCTATATCGGCAGCCACGCCGTCCTCGCGCTCCGCGACGCGGGCTTTCCAGTCACCGTGATCGACAATCTCACCACCGGCTTCCGCTGGGCGGTCCCCGACGATGTCCCCTTCGTCGAAGGGGACATCGCCGACCAGCCGCTCGTCGCTCGCACCATCGCCGAGCACGGCATCCGCGCGATCGTGCATTTCGCCGGATCGATCATCGTGCCCGAATCGGTCGCGGACCCGCTCAAATATTATCTCAACAACACGGTGAAGAGCCGCGCGCTGATCGAAAGCGCGGTGGCGGCGGGCGTGCCGCATTTCATCTTTTCCTCGACCGCCGCGACCTATGGCGTGCCCGAGGGCGTGCCGGTGCGCGAGGACGCGCCGACGCGGCCGATCAATCCCTATGGCAGCTCGAAGTTGATGACCGAGGCGATGCTGCGCGACACGGCGTTCGCGCATCCGATCAACTATTGCGCGCTCCGCTATTTCAACGTCGCGGGCGCCGATCCGCAGGAACGCACAGGCCAATCGACCGCAGGCGCAACACATTTGATCAAGGTCGCGGTCGAGGCGGCGACGGGCAAACGCGGCCATGTCAGCGTCTTCGGCACCGACTACGCCACCCCTGACGGCACCGGCGTGCGCGACTATATCCATGTCAGCGATCTCGCCGCCGCGCACGTCGCCGCGCTCGCAAAGCTGATCGCGGAACCCCAAGCGAGTCACGTCATGAACTGCGGCTATGGGCGCGGCTTCTCGGTCAACCAGGTTCTCGACGCAGTCGACCGCGTGACCAACATGCGCGTCGAACGCCGTATCGAGCCGCGCCGCGTCGGAGACCCCGACGCGCTCGTCGCCGACAACGCGCTGATCCTGAAGACGCTCGACTGGCGGCCGGAACGCGACGACCTCGACGGCATCGTCCGCGACGCGCTTGCCTGGGAACGCAAGCTGGCGGCGCGCTAAAGCAGCACGTCGACGGCGTGGAGCGCCACGCCGACGAGCCCGCCGACCAGCGTCCCGTTGACGCGGATATATTGAAGGTCGCGCCCGACCGCGCTCTCGAGCCGGTCGGTGATCGTTTGCGCGTCCCATCCGCGCACGGTGTCGCTGACGAGGCGGACGATGCCGTCGCCATAGCTCGCGGTCGCGCCGACCGCGGTGCGCCTGGCGAAGCGGTTGATCGTCGTGCGGAGGCGCGGGTCGGACTGGAGCGTCGTTCCGAGCTGCTGGAGCGCGTCGCCGAACTTGCCGGCGAGCGCCGCCTGCGGGTCGCGCGCCGCCTTCAGCAGCGCCGTGCGCGCGCTTTCCCACAGCCCGTCGATCCAGCGCCGCATCGCCGGGTTTTCGAGGATTTCGTCGCGCAGCCGGTTGACGCGGGCGTGCATCGCGGGATCGTCCTGAAGGTCGATCGCGAGCTGGGCGATCCCTTCCTCGGCTTTGGCGCGCAGCGGATGCGCGGGATCGGTCGCCATCTCGGCGAGCATTTTCTTCAGCCCATCGATAATCTTGTCGGCGAGCGTCTCGTCGAGGCCGGTCCAGCGCAGCACAGCGCCCGCGCGCGCGTGGATCATCTCGCGCAGCAGCGGCTCGTTGGCGTCGAGCGTCTTGCCCGCCCAGCGGACGATGCCGTCGAGCAAGGGCAAATGCCGCCCCTCGGCGATCGCGGCGCTCAGCGCCTGGCCGAGCAACGGCGCGAGGTCGAGGTCGCGAATGCGCCCGACGATCATTCCCTTGACCATCCCGCCGATATTTTAAAAGACGAGCGCGCCGAGCACATCGGCGACGAGCCGCGATGCGCCTTCCCTGATCCGCCCGCCGCCCTCCGGCCGCGCGGTCAGGAAGCGCCCCGCCGCGCCCGCCAGATCGAGCCGCGCCATCCGTCTCGCGACGACGTTGGGGGTCAAGAAATTGTCGCGCAGGAACAGCGCGAGCGTGTCGCCGATGCGGTCCTTGTTGCGCGGAATGATCGCGGTGTGCGGAATGGGGAGGCCCAGCGGATGACGGAACAGCGCGGTCACGGCGAACCAGTCGGCGAGGCCGCCGACCATCGCGGCTTCGGCGAACGCGCGGACATAGCCGAGCACGGGATGGCCATGGTCGAACGCCCGCGCGGCGAGATAGGTCGCCGCCATGACGACGAGCAGCCCGGTCGCGACGACGCGCATGCCCGTCGCGCCGCCCTGCACCGGATTGAGCCGGGCCAGCCCGGCGCGCGTCGCCATGCTCAGCCGAACGTCCGCCGGAGGCGACGGTTCACTCGGCCGGCTGCGCTGCCGGCGCGCGTTCGCCGCCATTGGTCAGCCAGCGCGAGAGGCGCGGGCCGATCCACGCCTCGAAGCCGATCGCGAGGCTGAAGGTCGCGGGGACGATCAACAGGGTCAGCAACGTGGAGACGATGAGTCCGCCGATCACGGTGATGCCCATCGGCGCGCGCCAGCTTCCGTCGCCGGTCAGCGACAGCGCGACGGGGACCATGCCCGCGACCATCGCGACCGTCGTCATCACGATCGGCTGTGCGCGCTTGTGCCCTGCGTCCATGATCGCGGTGAACTTGTCGACGCCCTTGCCCATCTCCTCGAGCGCGAAGTCGACAAGCAGGATCGAGTTCTTGGCGACGATACCCAAGAGCATGAGCATGCCGATCAGCACCGGCATCGACACCGGGGTGCCGGTTAGCCTGAGCGCGATCGCCCCGCCCAGGGGCGCGAGCAGCAGCGACCCCATGTTCACGAACGGCGGCATCACGCGCTTGTAGAGGAGCACCAGCACCGCGAACACGAGCAGGGTTCCCGCGATCACCGCAATGACGAAGTTGATCAACAGCTCGCCCTGCCACTTCGCCTCGCCCAGCGTGAGGAGCTTGATGCCCGGCGGCAGGTGCGCGAGCGCGGGGAGTGCGTTGATCTTGGGCATGGCGTCGCCCGAAACAAGCCCGGGCGCGAGATCGACGCCGATCGAGCTGCGGCGTATCTGGTTGGTGCGCTGGATCGCGACCGGCCCAGAACCGAACGAAATATCGGACACCACCTTCAATGGCACCGATCCGCCGCGCGCGGTCGGCACGGGCAGGTTCTCGATCGTCGAAAGGTTGCGGCGGCTCTCCTCGCTCAGTGAGACGCGGATCGGAATCTGACGGTCGGACAGCGAGAACTTGGCGCTGTTCTGATCGATGTCGCCCTGCGTCGCGATACGGATCGTCTGGCTTAGCGCCTGCGTCGTGACGCCGAGGTCGGCGGCGAGGCCGAGCCGCGGCTTGATGATGATCTCGGGCCGCTGGAGGTCCGCGTTGGAGCGCGGCGCACGCAGCTCCTTCAGGCCCTTCATCTGTTCGACGATCCGATTTATCGTCGCGTTGAGCAGAACGGGATCGTCGCCGCCCAGGTATAGGGTGATGTCGCGCCCGGTGCTGCCGGGTCCGCCGCCCGACTGGGACACAAAGGTCACGCGCGCGTCCGGTATCGCGGTGAGCTTCGACGCCCACTGGCGCTCGAACTCGACGCTGGTCACGTTGCGCTTCTTTTTGAGCGTCAGGTTGATCGTCGCGCTGCCGACCTGAATGCGCGAGAAGGCGTTCTCGACCTCGGGCGCGGCGGCGAGCGTCTCGCGCACGCGGTCGGTCACCGCCTCGGTCTGCTTGAGCGTCGCGCCCGGCGTCAGCTCGATGCGGACGCGGCTATAGTCGGTATTGACGGTCGGCTGGAAGGTGAGCGGAATCCCCCAGAACGCGAGAACCGTCAGCACGAATGACAGGCCGCCGATGCCGACGATCCACATGCGGTGATCGGCGAACAGCGCGAGGCGGCGGCGCCATCCGCCCGCCGCGCGCGCGCGCACGCGGGCGCCCTTGTCGAGGCTCCAGCGCAGCAGGCCCATGTAGCGGTCCATCACCCAGCCTTCGCCGTGGCTCGCATGGCCGTGCGATTTCAGGAAATAGGCCGCGACCATCGGCGTGATCAGCCGCGCGACCGCGAGGCTGACGAGCACGGCGGCGACAATGGTCAGCCCGAAATTCTTGAAGAACTGCCCCGAAATGCCCGGCATCAGGCCAACGGGCAGGAACACAGCGACAATCGACATCGTCGTCGCCAGCACGGCAAGGCCAATCTCGTCGGCGGCGTCGATCGATGCCTGATAGGCGGTCTTGCCCATGCGCATGTGCCGGACGATATTCTCGATCTCGACGATCGCGTCGTCGACGAGCACGCCCGCGACCAGGC
>JACDGO010000179.1 GCA_013821585.1 Sphingomonadaceae bacterium | reverse complement strand
GCGCGGGCGCGCGCTTAGTCGCGCGCGGCATCGACGTCCACAAACGGCTGCCCGAGGTGCTCAAGGCCGCGCACGCGCACAAGGGCGCGGCGTTCATCGAAATCTATCAGAACTGCATCGTCTACAACGACGACGTGTTCGGCTCGTTCACCGACAAGGCGAACGCGGCGACTGGGCAACTCTGGGTCGAGCACGGCAAACCTTTGCTGTTCGCGGGCGGGACGAGAGGGCTCGGGATCGACCGGGACGAGCTCGCGCTGTGCGTTCTCGACGTCGCGGATGGCGATTGGGAAGGCGCGGGAGTCGTGACGCACGACCGGACCAACCGCGCGCTCGTTCACATGCTCGTCGAGATGAAGGGCGAAGGCTTCCCGGTCGCGCTCGGCGTTCTCTACGACGATCCGCGCGCGACTTTCGAAAGCGAGGTCGTCGCGCAGAACGCCGAAGCGGCGAAGGGCAAGGCCGCCGACCTTAACGCGCTGATCGCCAAGACGCAGACCTGGCAAGTCGAAAAGCAACCGCACGTCATTTAGGTGACCGCGCCAAGCATCGTCTGGTTTCGCCAGGATCTGCGCCTGTCTGATCAAGCCGCGCTCGCCGCGGCGGCGCATGAAGGTCCGGTCGTCGCGCTCTATGTCCTCGACGACGAATCGCCCGGCGAGGACCGGATCGGCGCGGCGCAGCGGTGGTGGCTGCATCATAGCCTGAAGGCGCTCGCGGCCGACCTGGAGGTCAAGGGCGTGCCGCTCGTCCTGCGACGCGGAGAATCCGCCGCAGAGCTGAAGTCCGTCGCCAAGGCGACGGGCGCGACCCGGGTCCATGCGATCCGTCATTGCGAGCCTTGGTGGAAGGCCGCCGAGATGCGCGTCGCTAAGTCGCTCGATCTTGTGCTCCATGGCGGCAATCACCTCGCCGCTCCCGATGCGGTGCGGACCCAAACTGGCGGGCGCTATCGCATCTTCACGCCGTTCTGGCGCGCGCTGTCGGACATGATGCCGCCGTCCGAGCCAATGCGCCCGCCCGCGCGGATCGAAGACGCCGGCGCGAAAGGCGACACCCTCGCCGACTGGAATCTGCTTCCGGCCAAACCCGACTGGTCGAAGGGCTTCGACGTCTGGACGCCGGGAGAAGCGGGCGCGCACGCTGCGCTCGACGCGTTCGCCGATCACGTCGCGGACTATGGCAGCGCCCGCGACCTGCCATCCGAAGGGGGCACGTCGCACCTGTCGCCGCACCTGCATTTCGGCGAGGTTTCGCCTGCCGCCGTCTGGCATCGCCTTGCCGCGCACGATCGCAGCCATGCGTTCCTTCGCGAGATCGGCTGGCGCGACTTCGCCGCGAACACGATCGATCAGTTTCCCGATTATGCGCGCCGCAATGGCCGCCCGGCTTATGACAAGCTCGAATGGCGCACCGGCAAGGCGTCGGATTGTGACTTTGCCACCTGGACAAGGGGCCGCACCGGCTATCCGATCGTCGATGCAGGCATGCGCCAGCTCTGGACGACGGGCTGGATGCACAACCGCGTGCGTATGATCGCCGCGTCTTTCCTCGTGAAGCATCTCCTCATCGATTGGCGGCGCGGCGAGCGCTGGTTCTGGGACACGCTCGTCGATGCCGATTACGGCAACAACAGCGTCAACTGGCAGTGGATCGCGGGAAGCGGAGTCGACGCCAGCCTGTTCAGCCGGATCATGGCGCCGCTCGTCCAGTCGGCGAAGTTCGACGCGAGCGGCTACATTCGTGAATGGGTGCCCGAGCGCGCGCACCTCGGCGACAACGCGATCCACGAACCCGGCGACGTTCCTGGCTACCCCGCGCCGCTGATCGGGCACCGCGAGGGGCGCGAAAGGGCGCTCGCGGCGTATGCGGCGGCGCGCTAGAACGGAACCATGAACGCGCCCGAGCCCGCCCGCGGCCGCCACCTCGTTCGCGGCGGACGCCGCTTCGCCAGTGGCGGCGGCATCGTCGCGCGGTTGTTCGCGCGCGCTTTCGCCGGCGTGCTCGACCGGGTCGATGCGGGGCTCGCCCACGGCAGCATCGTCGCGACGCTCCCTGACGGCAGCGGGCGCGTGCTCGGCGGGCGCAGGCCGGGACCGCTCGCCGAGGTCGAATTGAGGAGCTGGCGCGCGCTCGTCCGCCTCGCGCGCTCAGGCTCGGTCGGCTGGTATGTCGCGTGGGACAAGGACGAATGGACCAGCCCCGATCCGGTGCCGCTGTTCGACCTGTTCATGCGCAATCGGGTTGCGCTGGGGCGCACGGCGCGCGCGGGCGGCGTGGCGCGCGCCGCGAACCGCGTGCTGCACGCGATGCGCCGCAACACGCCAGTTGGCGCGCGCCGCAACGTCGAGGCGCACTACGACCTCGGCAACGACTTTTACGCAGCCTGGCTCGACGCCGGCATGAGCTATTCGAGCGCGATCTGGGGCAAGGGCGACACGCTCGAGACCGCGCAGACGCGCAAGATCGCCGCGCTGCTCGACCGTCTCGACCTCAAGCCCGGCGACAGTCTTCTCGACATCGGCAGCGGATGGGGCGCGGTCGCCGAAGCGGCGGCCGAGCGTGGACTGGACGTCGCCGGCATCACGCTATCGCCCGCACAGAAAGACTATGCCGTGAGGCGGCTGAAAGGAAGGGAGCGCTTCCTCCTCAGCGACTATCGCAACATGCGCGGCGTGTTCGACGGCATCGCCAGCGTCGAGATGGTCGAGGCGGTGGGTCAGGAATATTGGCCCGCCTGGCTCGACGCGGTCGGGCGGCTGCTGAAGCCCGGCGGGCGCGCGGCCGTCCAGTTCATCCTGATCGCCGACGACATTTTCGAAAGCTATGCGGCGAACGCCGATTTCATCCAGACCTATGTCTTCCCGGGCGGGCTGCTGATCTCGGTGGGCCGCTTCCGCGCGCTGGCCGAGGCGCGCGGTTTTGCCTGGACCGACGAGCGGCGCTTCGGCCTCGACTATGCCGAGACGTTGAAGGCATGGCGCGCGCGCTTCGACGCGGCCGTTTCCGAAGGCCGCCTGCCGCGCGGATTCGACGCGCATTTCGTGCGGCTGTGGCGCTATTATCTGATGTATTGCGAAGGCGGGTTCAGGGGCGGCGGGATCGACGTTGCCCAGGTGACGCTCATCAAGGGAGGGGACGATGCGGCTCAGGATCAGCGCGGCGCTCGCGCTGCTCGCAGCGACCGCCGCCGCGCCGCCGGCGCTGTCGCCCGCGCAAATGGAACGCGTGCGCAAGGCTGGCGGTGAGATCCTGTTCTGGAATCAGGATCAGCGCGACAGGAACTTCCCGGCGATGGAGGCGACGTTCCCGACCGAGACCGTGAAGGCGGGCGGCCATGTTCATCCGCTTCCCGCCGGACGTTCGATCGAAGCCGCGCTCGGGGGAGCAACGGCGGTGGCCGCGCGCCTGGCCGATCAGAACATGGCGGGGCTGATCGTCCTCAAGGACGGCCGCGTCGTCCTGGAGCGATACGCGCGCACGCTCACGCGCACTGGCCGCTGGACGAGCTTTTCGGTTGCCAAGTCGTTCACCTCGACGCTCGTGGGCGCGGCGATCAGGGACGGCTTCATCAAGTCGGTCGACGATCCCGTCACGCGCTATTTGCCCGAGCTCGCGGGCAGCGGCTACGATTGCGTCACCGTCCGCCAGATCCTGACGATGACGTCGGGCGTCAAATGGAACGAGGATTACACCGATCCCAATTCCGATGTCGCGCGCATGTATGCCAAGCCCGTCCCCGCGGGCGTCGACGCGACCACCGCCTATCTCCGCACCTTGCCGCGCGAAGCCGCGCCGGGGACGAAATGGGTCTACAAGACCGGCGAGACCAATTTGATCGGCGTGCTCGTGTCGCGCGCGACGGGAAAGAGCCTCGCCGCCTATCTGAGCGAGAAAGTCTGGAAGCCGTACGGTATGGAGCGCGACGCCTATTGGTTGGTCGACGCGGGCGGTCAGGACATCGGCGGTTGCTGCTTCTCTGTCAGCTTACGCGACTATGCGCGCTTCGGGCAGTTCATCCTCGAGGGCGGCCACGGCGTCCTCGCGCCCGACTGGCTTCCCGCGGCGACTGGACCGACGATTCCGACCGAAATGCGCGGCGGCTATTACGGCTATCAATGGTGGACCGCGCGCGATCACTTCGACGCGATGGGAATTTTCGGCCAATCGATTCATATCGATCCGAAGCGGCGATTGGTGATCGTCATCAATAGCGCGTGGCCGAGCGCGCGGAACCCGGCATTTGAGGCGAAGCGCGACGCGCTGATCGCGGATATCGAAAGGGCAACGAGCTGATGGGCGCATTCGAGACCATGACGATGTCCGACGGCGCGGAGATCGCCGTCTATCGCGCGACTCCGGCGCGCGAGCGGCGCGGCGGCCTCGTCCTCATCCAGGAAATCTTCGGCGTCACCGAACACATTCGCGAGCAATGCGAGAGCTATGCCGAGGAGGGTTACGAGGTGCTCGCGCCCGCGCTCTTCGACCGCGAGCACCCGGGTTTCGAGGCGGGCTACAACGACGCGCAATTCGCCCGCGCGGTCGAACTCGCGCGCAAATTGCACCCGTTCGAACTGTCGGTCGCCGACACGCGCACTTGCGTCGACGCGCTGAAGGGCAAGGGGCCGGTGCTCGTGACGGGCTATTGCTATGGTGGCAGCGTCACCTGGGCCGCGGCCTGTCAGATCGACGGTGTCGCCGCCGCTTCGGGCTTCTACGGCGGCAATATCATTCAGATGAACGACCAGACGCCGAAATGTCCGACCATCCTGCACTTTGGGCGTTTCGACCATTCGATCCCGATGGAGAATGTCGAGGCGATCGAGACCGCGCATCCCGAGGTGAAGGTCTATGTTTACGAAGCCGGGCACGGGTTCAACTCGGACCGGCGCAAGGACTATCACGAACCGAGCGCCGATCTGGCGCGCGCGCGGACGCTGGAGCTGTTCCGTGCGAACGGCGGCTAGGCTTTGAAAGCAAGGAGCGGGGTGCGACGGGGCGGGCGATCGTCTAGATGAGTCGCATGACGCACATCGATCCCGATTTCGCCTGGGCCGCGTTCGAGCGGCGCGACCGGTCGCTCGACGGGCGCTTCGTCGGCGCGGTGCGGACGACCGGCATCTATTGCAAGCCGTCGTGCCCGGCGCGGCGGCCGCTGCGGCAAAACGTCCAGTTCTTCGCGGACAACGCGGCGGCGCGCGCAGCAGGCTATCGCGCCTGTTTGCGCTGCAAGCCCGACGAGGTCGGGCGC
>JACDGO010000178.1 GCA_013821585.1 Sphingomonadaceae bacterium | reverse complement strand
GCGTGCACGGCCTCTATGGAGGCAGCGTCGAGGCCGACGGCAACGACCTGGTGATCGACGGCAAGCGCATCCACGTCACCGCCGAGCGCGATCCCGCCAGGCTCCCCCACGCCGCCAACGGGATCGACATCGCGCTGGAGTGCACCGGCTTCTTCACCGACCGCGACAGCGCGCAGAAGCACCTCGACGCCGGAGCGAAGCGGGTGCTGATTTCCGCCCCCGCCAAGGGGGTCGACCTGACCGTGGTGTTCGGCGTCAACCACGACAAGCTGACCGCCGATCATGCGATCGTGTCGAACGCTTCGTGCACGACCAACTGCCTGGCGCCGGTCGCCAAGGTGATGAACGACGTGATCGGCATCGAGCGCGGGCTGATGACAACAATCCACGCCTACACCAACGACCAGAAGATTCTCGACCAGATCCACCCCGACATGCGCCGCGCGCGCGCTGCGGCGATGTCGATGATCCCGACGACGACCGGCGCGGCGCGCGCGGTCGGCGAGGTGCTGCCCGAGCTGAAGGGCAAGCTTGACGGATCGGCGGTGCGCGTGCCGACGCCCAACGTCAGCCTGATCGACCTGACCTTCACGCCGTCGCGCGACACGACCAGGGACGAGGTCAACGCGCTATTGAAGAGCGCGTCGGAGAGCGGGCCGCTGAATGGCATTCTCGCCTGGACCGACGAGCCGCTCGTTTCGATCGACCTCAACCACAATCCGGTGTCGTCGACCGTCGACAGCCTCGAAACCGCGGTGATCGGCGGCAAGCTGGTCCGCGTCGTCAGCTGGTATGACAATGAATGGGGTTTCTCGAACCGCATGGTCGACACCGCCGGGGCGATGGCGCGGCTGATCTGAGGAAAGCATGTGAAGCCGTTCAGGACGCTCGACGACATCGGCGACGTGCGGGGCAAACGCGTGCTGCTGCGCGAAGATCTCAACGCGCCGATGAAGGACGGCGCGGTGACCGACGACAGCCGGTTGCGCGCCGCCGTGCCGACGATCGCCGAACTGTCGGATGCCGGCGCGGTCGTGCTGGTACTCAGCCACATCGGCCGCCCCAAGGGCGCGCGCGATCCGGCGCTGTCGACCGCGCTAATGCGCAAGCCGCTGTCCGATCTTCTCGGCCGCGAGGTGATGTTCATCGATGATTGCGTCGGCGCCGAGGCCGAAGCGGCCGTCGCGCTTCTCGCGCCAGGCGCGGTCGCGCTGCTCGAGAACACGCGCTTCCACGCTGGCGAAGTGGAGAACGATCCTGGGTTCGCCGACGCGATGGCGCGGCTCGGCGACGTCTATGTCAATGACGCCTTTTCCGCCGCGCACCGCGCGCACGCCTCGACCGAAGGCCTCGCGCACCGGCTGCCGGCGTTCGCGGGGCGCGCGATGGAGGCCGAGCTCGACGCGCTCGACCGCGCGCTCGGCAATCCCGAGCATCCGGTCGCGGCGGTCGTCGGCGGCGCGAAGGTTTCTACCAAGCTCACGGTGCTCGAACATCTCGTCGCGAAGGTCGATCACCTGATTATCGGCGGCGGCATGGCGAACACTTTCCTCGCCGCGCGCGGCGTCGATGTCGGCAAGTCGCTGTGCGAGCACGATCTGGTCGATACCGTAAACCGCATTTTCGCCGCGGCCGGGAAGGCAGGGTGCATCGTCCACCTTCCCTATGACGTCGTGACGTCACGCGAGTTTCGCGCCAATCCGCCGACGCGCATTGTCAACGTTCACGAAGTCGCCGCCAACGAGATGATCCTCGACATCGGACCCGCCGCGGTCGAGGCGCTCGCCGACGTTCTCAAGACCTGCCGCACGCTCGTCTGGAACGGCCCGCTCGGCGCGTTCGAGACGCCGCCGTTCGACGCCGCCACTGTCGCGCTCGCACGCACCGCAGCCGCGCTGACGCGCGAAGGATCGCTGGTCTCGGTCGCCGGAGGAGGGGACACGGTCGCTGCGCTCAACCAGGCCGGCTGCGCGGCTGACTTCACCTTCGTCTCGAGCGCGGGTGGCGCGTTCCTCGAATGGATGGAAGGGCGCCAATTGCCGGGGGTGGCGGCGCTTCGACATTCACAAGCACCGCCGTTCGCGTAAGCTGTTTAACATGTCAAACAATCCTGACACGTTAGGAGTTCGCCTCGACCCCGAGCTCGGTCGGCGGTTCGCTGCACTGGCGCGCCGCACGCGGCGGTCGCGCAGCGATCTAACGCGTGAGGCCGTACGGTCGCTCGTCGAGCGATATGAATGCACGAGCGAAGAGCTACGCCAACTCTCCGCGGTTCGCGCGGCGGACGCGGGGTTCGATTGGGATTTTTGGGAGTCCATGAGCGCGTCGGATGATTGAGAAACTCCGTCGCGGCGACGTGGTGATCGGAGCTGACCGCACGGATTATCTCGATAAGCCGAGGCCGATGCTGGTGGTGCAAGCAGAAAAATATCTTGGGCGCGTCGATAGCGTGACTGTTTGTCCGATCATCTCGACTGAAATCGAAGCTCCCCTGTTTCGCATCGCGATCGCCGCGATGTCGGAAAATGGGTTAGATGAATCCAGCTTTATCTCGGTGGACAAGATCACGACGGTCCGGGCGGAAAAAGTCAGACATGTTGCCGGCAAGGTCTCGGAGCCGACATTGCGGTCCGTCGATGAGGCACTTCGTCGCTGGCTCGCGCTCTAGACTCCGGCGCGCCCGCCGCTAACAGCGCGTCATATCTCCCGCTTCCATGATGTTCGAGGACTCGATGACTCCCACCGTTCGCGCCATTCTCGCCAACTACGAATCCGACAATCCCGGTGTGAAGGCGAACCTCGGGCGCATCCTGATGCAAGGGGAGCTGGGAGGCACGGGCACGCTCGTCATCCTGCCGGTCGATCAAGGGTTCGAGCACGGGCCGGCGCGGAGTTTCGCGATCAATCCCGACGCCTATGACCCGCATTATCACTTCCAGCTGGCGATCGACGCGGGGCTTTCGGCCTATGCCGCGCCGCTCGGAATGATCGAAGCAGGTGCAGATACTTATGCAGGACAGTTGCCGACGATCCTGAAGGTCAACAGCTCGAACAGCTGGGCGACGGGCGTGAATCAGGCGGTGACGGGAGGGGTCGACGATGCGCTGCGCCTGGGGTGCGCGGCGATCGGCTTCACCATCTATCCCGGCGCCGACGACTGTTTCGACATGATGGAGGAAATCAGAGAGCTGTCGGCCGAGGCGAAGTCGGTCGGCATCGCCACGGTGATCTGGTCTTACCCGCGCGGCGGCAAGCTTTCGAAGGAGGGCGAGCTCGCGCTCGACGTCGGCGCCTATGCCGCGCACATGGCGGCACTGCTCGGCGCGCATATCATCAAGGTCAAGCTGCCGACCGACCATATCGAGCAAAAGGACGCGCAAAAGGCCTATGAGGGCTTCGACGCCTCGACGCAGGCGAAGCGCGTCGCGCATGTCGTGAAGTCGTGCTTCGCCGGGCGGCGGATCGTCGTGTTCTCGGGCGGCGCGGCGAAGGGCGCGGACGCGCTCTATCAGGACGCGCGCGACATTCGTGACGGCGGCGGCAACGGCTCGATCATCGGCCGCAATACCTTCCAGCGCCCGCGCGACGAAGCGCTGGCGATGCTCGCCAAGCTGGTGCGCATCTACAAGGGCGAGCAATGAACGCCACAGCCGAACGCTGGGCCGCGGTCGACGCCTATATCGCGGACAGACTGATCGGCGGCGACGCGGCGCTCGACGGCGCGCTCGCGGCGAACGCTGCCGGCGGGCTCCCCGCGATCGACGTATCGGCGGCGCAGGGCAAGATGCTGCATCTGATGGCGCGGATGGCGGGCGCGCGGCGCATCCTCGAGGTCGGGACGCTCGGCGGCTATTCGACGATCTGGCTGGCGCGCGCGCTTCCCGAAAGCGGAAAGCTGGTGACGCTCGAGATCGACCCGCATCACGCCGAGGTCGCGCGCGCGAACCTGACGCGCGCGGGCGTCGCCGACCGTGTCGAGGTGCGCGTGGGGCGCGCGGCCGAGACACTCGCAGAGATGGCGGCGGCGGGCGAAGCGCCGTTCGATTTCACCTTCATCGACGCCGACAAACCGTCGAACGCCGATTACGTCCGGCGCGCGATCGGCCTGTCGCGGCCGGGCGCGACCATCGTCGTCGACAATGTCGTGCGCGAAGGCGGGGTGATCGACACGGGCAGTGGCGATCCGATGATCGTCGGAACCCGCGCGCTGTTCGACATGCTTGCCGCCGAACCGCGCCTCAGCGCAACCGCGGTCCAGACGGTCGGCGCGAAGAAATGGGACGGATTCGTGCTGGCGATCGTCGGCGAGGGTTAGGCGTGGCCGACGCGATTCCCGTGCTCGGGCCGGATTTCGGTGCGCGTTTCGCCCGCGAAAAGCGGCCGGATTGCCAGCTCTACCTGATCTCGCCGCTCGATGCGGGCGGCGCGTTCCCGGAGCGGCTGCGGCGCGCGCTCGGAGCCGCGCCTGTGGCGGCGTTTCAGTTTCGGGTGAAAGGCATCGGCGAGGACGAGGCGGCGCGGCTGGCGGAGCCGTTGCGCCAGGTGTGCGCCGACGCCGATGTCGCGTTCATCGTCAACGACAGTGTCGCGCTCGCGAAGCGGCTCGTCGCGGACGGGGTGCATCTCGGGCAATCGGACGGTGATGTGCGCGAGGCGCGCGAGATCTTGGGGCGTGAGGCGCAGATCGGCGTGACGTGCCATGACAGCCGCCACCTCGCGATGGAGGCAGGCGAAGCGGGGGCGGACTATGTCGCGTTCGGGGCGTTCCACCTCACGACGACCAAGCCGAGCCCCTATCGCCCCGGTCCATCGATCCTGAGCTGGTGGACCACGCTGTTTCCGACGCCGTGCGTCGCGATCGGCGGGATCACCCCCGAAAACGCGCCGCCATTGGTCGCGGCGGGGGCGGACTTCCTCGCCGTGTGTCAGGGTGTCTGGTCAGGCGACGAGATCGAGCGGGTGCGCTCCTTCACCGCAGCGATGGCTGGCTGAACCGCATCCGCTCTCGATAAAGCGCGCCGCGAATTCGGCCGGATCGGGCGTTTGATCGCCGGGCTGACGCCGCGCCTGCTGCTTTTCGCCAAATTTACCGGCAGCCGGGGCGATACGCCGGGCCGCCACTACGCTGTCATACATCATGGGGGTGCCCCTAGCGCGGTCCATCGCTCGCGGATTGGACAAAACCGACCTTTGCGACGAAACGAGCGGCTACCAGATGCGCGGCCGCCCGGTGTCAATGTGGACGAAGCCGTCGGCGGGATAATAGC
>JACDGO010000177.1 GCA_013821585.1 Sphingomonadaceae bacterium | reverse complement strand
TTCATTCAGACCAGACAAATCGAGTGGCGGAGTCATCCGTAGGTTGACTCATATCCGGAGTCTTATGGCAAGACGCTTTCTCACTCATGCTCCGCTCGAGGCCTCCAAAGGGGGGTGAGTAATTGCGTATTATTAGAAGTGCTCGCGGCCGCCTCGTTTCTAATCAACTCGCCCGACGCTATTGAACTGGAGAGGATCATCTCTGCGGAAACCGATTGACGGTTTCGCCGCATCCATTGCCCAATAAACGCGGGCAACAAGCGCGCCGGCATTGTCAGGGTCCACGTCATGACCGTCCAGTGCGCGCATCCCGGCTTTCAGCATTCGCATGGTGATTGTCGGTAGTACGCCGGCCTGTCGATCAGCCATTACGAATCACCTCTCGGTACGTCAAGTATATAGTTGCCCTATTTTGGGCAGAATAAGCGGTGCCCACCCCGTCGTGCATGTGGCGGCCGCCACAAAAAGCGATCGCCGCGCGAATCACGTCGCGGGAGGGGGAGGGAAATTCGCGCACGCGGCTGCTAAGACGCCGCGATGTCCGTTCGAAGACAGCGCGGCCGTCCGCCCCATCCGGATGTCCTCACGCCTGCGGAATGGCGAGTCGTCGAGAGTGTGCGCCACGGCCTGGGCAACCGGGAGATTGCGCGCCGACGCGGAATCAGCGCCGACGCGGTCAAATATCATTTCCAGAACGTGCTGCTGAAGCTCGCGCTGCCCGGCCGCGCGGCGCTGCGCCACTGGACCGTGATCAGGCGCGACAGCGCGCTCTTCGCGAAAGAAAGCGATATGGAACAACCCGGAATGCTCGGCGCGATCGGCCAGATATCGCGCAAAGTTGCGGACATCGCGGCGGCGCGCGTCTGGTATGGTGAGGTGCTCGGCCTGCAGCACCTCTATTCTTTCGGCGATCTCGCCTTCTTCGATTGCGGCGGGACGCGGCTGTTCCTGTCCGAGGGCGCGGGCGACGGCGAATCGATTCTCTACTTTCGCGTGCCGGACATCGGCCTGGCACACACCGCGCTCGCATCGGCCGGCGTCGAATTCGTGAGCGCCCCGCACATGATTCACCGCCATGACGATGGAACGGAGGAATGGATGGCGTTCTTCAACGACCCAGAAGGACGCGCGCTGGCGATCATGGCGCAGGCAAAAGCCTAGAGCGCAAACCGCTTCAATAAGGCGGCCGGTCCAGCCCCTCCGGGCTCTTGGTGAAGACCTCGCAGCCCTGTTCGGTGATCCCGATCGAATGCTCGAACTGTGCGCTCAGCGTCTTGTCGCGCGTGACGGCGGTCCAGCCGTCGTCGAGCATCTTCACGTCGGTCCGCCCGATGTTGATCATCGGCTCGATCGTGAAGAACATGCCGGGGCGAAGCTCGGGGCCCGTTCCGGCCGCGCCGGCGTGAACGACCTCGGGCGCGTCATGGAAGAGGCGGCCGACGCCGTGGCCGCAGAAATCGCGGACGACGCCGTAGCGGTGCTTTTCGGCGTGGCGCTGGATCGCGTTGGCGACGTCGCCCATCGTGTTGCCGGGGCGCGCCTGCTCGATCCCGAGCATCATGCATTCGTAGGTAACGTCGACGAGCCGCCGCGCCTTCACGCTCACGTCGCCGACCAGATACATCCGGCTCGAATCGCCGTGCCAGCCGTCGACGATCGGCGTCACGTCGATGTTGACGATGTCGCCGTCGCGCAGAATCCGCGATCCGGGAATGCCGTGGCACACGACATGGTTGATCGAGGTGCAGCAGCTGTGGGTATAGCCGCGATAGCCGAGCGTCGCGGGAATGCCGCCACCGTCGGCGGTGTGGCGGCGGACGATATCGTCGAGTTCCTGCGTCGTGACGCCCGGCACGACGTGCGGCGCGAGCGCGTCCAGGATCTCCGCCGCGAGCCGCCCCGCCTTGCCCATCCCCTCGAACCCTTCGGGCCCGTGCAGCTTGATCGCGCCGGTGCGCGCGGAGCGGACGTCGGTCGCGGAAACATAATCGGTCATGGCGCCAACATAATCCGCTCCGCTCCGCTTTGCGAGGGGGCGGGTTCGGGGTAAGCGCCCGATCATGCCCGCCGATCGCATCTGGACCGCCGCGCTGGTCATCATCGGCGATGAGATCCTGTCGGGCCGCACGCAGGACCGGAACGTCGCGCAGATCGCGCTGTGGCTGAACCTTCAGGGCATCCGCCTCGCCGAAGTGCGTGTCGTGCCGGACGTGACCGCGGCGATCGTGGAGGCGGTGACCGCGCTCAGGAACCGCAACGACTATCTGTTCACCACCGGCGGCATCGGCCCGACGCACGACGACATCACAGTCGATGCGATCGCGGAGGCGCTTGGCGTGCCGGTCGTCGTCCACCCCAAGGCCCGCGCGGTTCTGGAGAGGTATTACGCTACACGCGGCGGGCTGACCGAGGCGCGGCTGCGCATGGCGCGCGTTCCCGAAGGCGCCGAGCTGATCGAAAACCGTATGTCGGGCGCGCCGGGCATCCGCCACGGCAATATCTTCGTGATGGCGGGCGTGCCGCACATCACCGCGATGATGCTCGACGCGTTGTCGGGGGCGCTCGAGGGCGGCGCGCCTCTGCTCTCGCGCACGCTCGGCTGCTGGGTCGCCGAGAGCGAGGTGGCCGACCTTCTCGGCGCAACGGAGCATGCGCATCCCGCGTGCCAGATCGGCAGCTATCCATTCTTTCGCGAAGGCAGGGTCGGCGCCAACTTCGTCGTGCGCTCGACCGATCAAGGCGCGCTCGACGCCTGCGCCGAGGCGCTGGTCAGGATGCTCGGCGAAAGCGGGCGGGAAACGATCGACGGCGGCATCTGAATGGCGCGCATCCTGCTCGGCTGGGAGCTCGGCGCGAACCGCGGCCATTGGACCGCGCTTGAGCGCATAGCGGCTTCACTCCGCTCGGAAGGGCATTCGGTCGCTGCCGCGCTCCAGCGCACCGACGCGCTCGCACCAGGAACCGGCACGGCGATCTTTCAGGCGCCGGTTTGGCCGCGCCTTCTCGTCTCGTCGTCGCCCGCGCGCCCGGCAAACGTCTCGACGATGGGCGACATCCTCTGCCGTCTCGGACTCGACATGCCGGGGGTGCTCGCCGGGCTGGTCACGGCGTGGGATTCGATCTTCGACGCGTGGAAGCCCGATTTCGTCGTCGGCGAGTTCGCGCCGGCGATGCTGCTAGCCGCGCGGGGTCGCGCGACAACGGTCGCGACCGGCACCGGCTTCCTCCAGCCGCCCGCGCACCTGAGCGCGCTGCCCCGCTTGCAGGGCGAGCCGGGCTTCGACGAGGCGCTGACGCTCGACACCGTAGATGCCGACTTGCGCCAGACCGGGCGCGACCCGCTGCCCGCGCTCCCCGCGCTGTTCGCCGCCGACCATCATCTCGTCGCGACCTTCACCGACGTCGATCCCTATGCCGCGCATCGCCTTACGTCGCACTGCGCCCCCAACGTCGCGATGCCGCCGCTCAGCGATGGATCGGGCGAGGAGATTTTCGTTTATGCCTTCGCCGCGACGATGTCGGCATCGGCGCTGTGGGACGCGCTCGCCGCGAGTGGGCGGCCGGTGCGCGTTCACATCCCCGATGCGCCCGAGGCGTTCCTGAAGCGCCTGCGCGGCGCGGGGCTGAAGGTCGAGCCGCGCCCGGTATCCTGGGAACTCATCGCGCGCCGCTCGCGGCTGATCGTCTCGCACGGCGGTCACGGGCTGTTGTGCACCGCGCTGCTTTCGGGCGTGCCGCACCTCGTCACGCACTACGACCTCGAAAAATCGCTCAACGCGGCCGCGCTTGAGCGCATCGGAGTGGGGATGGGCGTACCGCTACGTGCCGATCGGGCGACCATCACAGCGGCCATCGCGTCGGCTTACGGAGACGACGCGATGGCCGAGCGCGCCCGCGCCGCAGCGCCCGGTTTCCGCGCGCGCATGGACCCGACGTTCGACGCGCGGCTGCGCGCGATCATGGCGGGGTAATCCGGGGCAAACGACGCAGCAATGCGAGCGCCGCGAGCGCGAATCCCGCCGAAACGAGGAACGCGGCGCCGGGAAAGCGATAGGCGGGCGGCGGCCGGGTGAAGTGCGCGAGCGTCGCCGTCAGCAACAGCGGCGCGACCAGCGAACCAAGGCCCATCGCCATCGACGCGATGCCCTGAACCTCGCCCTGCGTCTCGGGTGTCGCGCGCCGTGACAGCATCGCCATCAGGCTGGGTTGAACCAGCGCCTGAAGCGCGATCGCCGCCATCGCCGCGAACGCCATCCAGGATTCGGTGATGAACGCGTAGGCGACAAAGCCGCCCGTCGCGACGAGCAGGCCGAGCGTCGCCGCATCACGTTCGCCGAGCCGTTTGACGACTGGCCCCGTGATGAAGGCCTGGCTCGCGACCATGACGAGGCCGACCGCGGTCAGGCTCAGCCCGATCATCGCGTTCGACCACCCGAGCTTGGCGATCGCATAGAAGCTCCAGGTGAGCGGATAGACGAGACTCGCGATCTGCCACAGGGTCAGCACGAGGGCGACGGCAACCATCCCCGGCGCGGCGCGCGCGGCGGCGAGCGCGCCCAGCGGGTTGGCGCGCCGCCAATCGAACGCGCGGCGGCGCTCTTTCGTCAATGTCTCGGGAAAGACGGTGAGGCCGTAGAGCACATTGAGCGCCGCGAGCGCCGATGCGGCATAGAAAGGGGCGCGCTCGGAAGTCTCGCCGAGCAGGCCGCCGAGCGCCGGGCCGACGATGAAGCCGACGCCGAACGCCGCGCCGACAAGGCCGAAGGTTCGCGCTCGATCCTCGGGCGCGGTCACGTCGGCGATCGCCGCCTGCGCGGGCGCGTAGCTGCCGCCGAAAAAGCCCGAGATCGCGCGTCCGAGAAACACGAGCGGAAGCGTGTTGGCGAGCGCGAGCAGGAGGTAGTCGGCGGCGAGCCCGGCGAGCGCCATCAGCAATACGGGACGCCGTCCGAACCGGTCGCTCAGGTTGCCAAGCACCGGCGCCGCGAAAAAGGTCGCGAGCGCCATCATCAGCCCGATCCACGTCGCCACCGAGATCGCGGCGTTAAGGTCGATGCGGCCGACGCGCATGAGCAGGCGCGGCAGCACGGGCATCGCCAGCCCGAAGCCCATCGAATCGATGAAGATCGTGACGAGGACGAATTTAGCGGAAGGCTTCACCGCCATTCCTGGCTCTCCCTTTGTTGCGACCGTGCCGCCGCTCGCGCTCTATCGCAGTCATGCGGTTCGCGCGCGAAGGCGGATTAGATGAAGGTAATCCGTTGTCATAGCA
>JACDGO010000176.1 GCA_013821585.1 Sphingomonadaceae bacterium | reverse complement strand
GGCAAGAACGGTCCAATCCGCCAAGCGGTGGAGGGTGGCCACCCCCCACCGCTTGCTTCATCGCCTAAACGAAGAAGCTGGTTGGGAATATGCAAGGCAGACCCGCGAACGCCCGCCGGCGATCAGCTTACCTGCAGCGCCAGTGCCGCCGGCGATAGCCGCGCCAGCCGCAGTTGCGGTAATAGGCGCCGCGCCAGCCGTAATAGCCGTAATGCGGCCCGGGGTCGCCATACCAGACGGGGCCGTACCAGCCCGGCCGATAGACGACGCGTTCGTGCCAGGGGTGCCAGCCCCTTCCGATTCCGATGACGACACGCTGCGCGTTGGCCGCACCGCCGGCGCCGAGCACGGCGATCGCGGCGGCAGCCGTCAGGGCGATTTTACGGCCTGCTTTCATGGCTCTCATACTCCAGCCGATCAATGTTGGCGGAGGCGGGCACGCCCGTCTCCACCGGCTCGAACGGGCCGTCGCGCGGAATCCTTCGCCGTTTCGGCCAACGGTTGTCGCGCTTCGACGAACGGCGATTGCCCGTCGCGGCCACCGGCCTAGACGGGCAGCGTCGATCAAGAAAGGTTCCGAACATGTCGAAATGCGGTCTTGCCCTGGCGGGTGTTCTTCTCGCGGCCGGCAGCTATGGGGCGGTCGCCGCCGGCCCGGCGCTGCCCGCGAACATCGCGGCTGCCGCCGCCGATCCGGCGCGCGCCAATCAGGCGACGCAGGACGCGCGGCGTCACGGCCCCGGGATTCTCGCGTTCGCCGGCGTGCGGCCGGGCGCGAAGGTGGTCGACCTCATCCCCGGCGGCGGATATTGGACGCGGCTGTTCGCCAAGGCGGTCGGCGTCAATGGACGCGTCTACGCCGTGTGGCCCGCGGAATATGCGGCGGAAGCCGGCGGAGAGCCGGCGGGTTCGAAGGCGCTCGCCGCGTCGGGCGGTTTTGGCAATGTGCGTGTCCTGGAACAGCCCGCAAAGAGCTTGACCGCGCCCGAACGAGTCGACCTCGTGTTCACCGCCCAGAATTATCACGACTATCCGGACAAGTTCATGGGGCGGATCGATCCCGCGGTGCTCAACCGCGCGGTGTTCGCGGCATTGAAGCCGGGCGGCACCTATCTGATCATCGATCACGTCGCGCAAAGCGCAAGCGGCATGCGCGACACCGACACGCTTCATCGCATCGATCCGGCGATCGTGAAGGCGCAGGTGATCCGGGCGGGCTTCGTTTTCGCGGGTGAGAGCCGCCTGCTCGCCAATCCGGCGGACGATCATTCGAAGCCGGTGTTCGACAAATCGATCGCCGGGCACACCGACCAGTTCATCTACAAGTTCCGCAAACCGGGCTGAATTGTCCTCTGTGGATGGCTCCCGCGTTGCAAGGGTAAATTGATGCGTTGGCATTTGGTCGGGTGCAGTCTTCTGTCCGGCGTGTTGATGCAGCCGGGTTTAGACTGCTGGCCCTGATGGAGTCCGCGAGCTGGGTCCCGTTCTGCAATTCAGGCTATGACGCCTTGGACATTCGCTGGGTTGTCCCTGCTCCCGGTCTGACCGGTTTGCCATCACATCGCATCGCTCTCGCAACCTGGTGAAGCTGATGTCTCCTTTTCAGTTTAGATCAGCTAATTTCTTTATGCCGTCAGTGCGGTCGTGTGACTGGAGCGATATATCTCGCCGCGCACCATCAGCGCCAGATCACCCGCGCTGCCTTGTTGGCCATGGCGACGGTCGCGACACGTGTCGGCTTGCGGGCAAGCAGGTCAACCAGGCGCGGATCGACGGCCTCGGGCCGTTGTCTTGCCCTTCGGACCAACGATGTCATGCCAATGATGAGCAGCTTGCGCAGATATTTGTCGCCCATCTTCGTGATGCGGCCGAGGCGTTCCTTGCCGCCGCTCGACTTTTGTAACGGCGTCAGCCCCAGCCGGGCCGCAAACTGCCGACCTGAGCGGAACTGGGTGGCGTCTCCCACCGTCGCGGCAAAGACGGTTGCCCCAACGGGCCCAATGCCAGGGATCGTCATGAGCCGGCGTGCGACATCGCTCGAGCGCTGCCAGACGAGGAGGTCGCGATCGATCTCGCGCAACCTGACATGAAGATCGAGGGCCTGCTGTGAAAGGGTGCCGACAATCTTGACCGCGTCTGGCGGGACGTCGGGTGCAGCGCCATCGACGATCTCGCGTGCCATCATCAAGGCGCGTTCCAGCCCGTTGGGGATGTCGATGCCAAACTCTGCGAGCAGCCCTCGCATCATGTTGACGACCTGAGTCCGTTGCTTGACCAACAGATCACGCGTCCGGTGCATCGACAGTGCCGCCTGCTGATCGCGCGACTTCACTCGCCATTATGCCGCGCTCGGCATAATGGGTTTTATGCCGAGCGGCGGACTATGCCGAGTGGGTCCAGAATTCCTAGATGTGCCAATGCTTTACCTGCAATGGGCTCGGCATAGTTTTAGGCTTACGCCTGCGGGTTCAGGCGGCGAGAATCCTCGCGTGCGAAAAGACGTCGATCACCTGCCGTTGAAACAGCAAGCCGAGCTGGCGCGCGTGACGCAGATATTGGTGGACGAATTTGCCGTCGCGATCTCGCGGGCAACGCAGCCGTGGAAGAAGAACGGCAAGATACTAAAAATAATACTCTTTGGTTCGTTTAGCCGAAATGACTGGGTCGATGAACCGACCAACGGATACACCTCCGATTTTGATATCCTGGTCATCGTCAGCCACAAGGACCTGACCGACGTCGCTGACTATTGGTACGTGGCAGAGGATAAAATACAGCGCGATGGTGAAATGGCGCGACCAGTCAACGTGATCATCCACACGCTCGAAGAAGTGAATCAAGGCCTGACCCGCGGTGAGTACTTCTGGGTCGATCTCGCGCGGGATGGCATTGCTCTCTACGAACTGCCCGGCACTGAATTAGCGTCACCCAAACCGCTGACGGCAGCCGACGCGTACGACATGGCGAACGGTTATTTTAAGGAGCATCTTCCGGCGGTTGATCGCTGGATGAAGCTTGCTGGTGTGTCCTGCATTGAAAGCGGACAGGACAGCAAATGGAACAAAAACGCGGCCTTCAACCTGCATCAGGCTGCGGAAACCGCGTACTCGTGTTTTTTGCTGATCCGCACCCACTACATGCCTCGCAGCCACAACATAAAGTTCTTACGTTCGCTGGCTGAGGACAAGGAACCGCGACTGATCGACAGTTGGCCGCGGGCAACGAAGTTGGACCGGCGGCGCTTCGAGCTCGCCAAACGCGCATACGTGGACTCCAGATACTCGAGTGCGTTTGAGATTAGCACCGACGACCTTACAGCCATCACGGCGGCGGTCCGTAGCCTTCGCGATACGGTCGAAGCTGTCTCGCGAGAATGGCTCGAGTCCCTGCGCCAGAAAGCCGGCCTGTAATCCGCCGGAACTGTTCTGCGTCACAGCGCGTCGAGGAAGGCAAGCAGCTAGTTCTGCGGCTCGAAGCGGGCGGCTCAGCGCATGACAAAGCGCGCTCACTGCTCGCCTCCACCCAAATCCGGCCCAAGACGCGCAAGCTCGCCGTTGGGGATCATGGTTGCTCCTCCGCGCACGTGACATGCGCGAGGAGGAAGAAACTATGCCGCGCAAAATCCGGCTTAGCGTTCGAAAGCCGGGGCGAAATTTATCCTCATCGGCATAGTGTGCCGTTCGGCATAACGGCACAAACCGCATCGTCGGCCTGGTCACCGCCTCGCAGATCGCTTCGGCATCAGCCGCATCGGTTTTGCCGCGCTCACATAAGGCTTCACGTACGCAGGCGGCATCAGCTTTACGTTATGACCGAGCGCAATCAGCTCGCGCGCCCAGTGATGCGACGTGCCGCACGCTTCGATGCCCACAAGGCAGCGCGCAGTCTTCGCAAAAAATGATATGACCTGGGACCGTCGCAGTGCTTTGCGAACGACGACAGCGCCTGACGCATCAACGCCGTGAACCTGAAAAATGCTCTTGGCCAAATCGAGGCCGATCATGGTAATCCCCATCTCGGGTGGCTCCCATTTTGCTCGTGAATGCCTGACAGCCTTCACACCTGGGCACCTCGATGCCGTGAGCGGGAGACATCCACCTCATCTGGTTAGTCATTCCCGCCTTCGCGGGAATGACGAAGTCCCCGATCCCTGACCGCTCGACACTCTAGGCTTGCACGATTCGCGCCCAGATCGGCAGGTGATCGCTCGCGTGGCGCGACTTGAGGCTGTGATGGACGCCGCACGCCTCGATCGTCAGAGCGGGTGAGACCATGATCCGGTCGAGGCGCGCGACCGGGCGGCGCGCGTGGAAACTCGGGCCGGTCGGGGCCATGCGATAGTGATGCGCGAATTCGCTGACCGCGCCGCCGTGGAGCGTCCATTCGTTGAGGTCGCCCATCAGCACTGTCGGCCGGACGGGCAGGCGGCCGAGCGCCTCGGCGATCGCGCGCGCTTGCTGGCGGCGGCGCAGTCCCGAAAGATCGAGGTGCATTGCGACAATCCTGATCGGGCCGCCGCCCAGTTCGAGATCAGCCCACACCGCGCCGCGCGGTTCGATCGTCGGGATGTCGATGTGGCCCCGCGCGTCGATCCGGCTCTCCCTGGGCACGAGGATCGCGTTGCCGTGCCAGCCGATGCTGTCCGGCCGCCGCGCGAAATCGACGTGCGTGTATGGCGTGCAACGCGCAATCATCTCGACCGGGATCGCGGCCGCGCGCGCGCCGAAGCGGCGGTCAGCCTCCTGCAGCGCGACGACGTCGGCGCCGATCTCGCACAGAACGTCGCAGATGCGATCGGGCCGCCGCACGCGATCGGTGCCGATCCCTTTTCGCATGTTGTAGCTGGCGACCTTGAGCATTCGCTCCCTAACGTTCGGCGAGCGAAATGGATCAGGCGAGCAGGCGCCCGCCGACGACGAGAAGTGTCACCGCGAGCACCGGACGCAGTACATTGTCCGACGCGCGCGCGCCGAGCACGCTTCCAATGATAATTCCGGGGATCGAGCCGATAAGCAGCGACCAGAGCAAGGTGAAGTCGACCGAGCCGATCAGCCAGTGGCCGAGCCCGGCGATCAGCGTCAGCGGCACGGCGTGAGCGATATCGCTTCCCGCGATCCGGTTCATCGGCAGATTGGGATAAAGAACCAACAGCGCCGTGACGCCGAGCGCGCCCGCGCCGACTGACGAGATCGACACGAGCACACCGAGCGCGAGGCCTAGCAATACCGTCCAGCGCGCGGTCGAGCGTTCCGAGATGCCTTCGAGCAGTGGCTCCGCCCAGGCTAGGAT
>JACDGO010000175.1 GCA_013821585.1 Sphingomonadaceae bacterium | reverse complement strand
GATCAGCTTGTTCAAGCCCTTCTCCGACGAGATGGGCGCCTATGATCAGGCGAAGAGCCGCACCACGTCTTCCTATTATCGCGACGACGCGGGGACGACGTGGATCTACACGACCGGGTCGAGCAAGCGCGGCGAGAATTTCAACACCAGCACACCGCCGGGCCTCGCCAAGGTCAAGCTGTTTACCGAACCCGGTAAGCCCGCCTTCCTCCGCGTCGACAAGCTCGAGACGCTGACCACGTTTCACAACCCGTGGAACCCGATCATCTCGTCGAACGAGGGCCACGATGCCGTGGTCTGGGTATACGACCAGAACGCCCCGCGCACGGCGAGCCTGTATGGCGAGAACGCGCCCAAGCCGTTTCTCTACGCCTATGACGCGCAAAGCTTGAAGCTGATCTACAAAAGCGCCCCCGGCGAGGTACTTACCGGTGGCAATTACAGCGAACCGACGGTCGCTAACGGGCTGGTGCTGCTCGGCACCGACCGCCTGCAGGCATTCGGGCTAAAATCGAAGTGAGGACCCACATGAAGATTAGCTGGAAAATCGCCGCGGCGGCCGCGATCCTCGCTGTCCCGACCACCCTCGGCGCGCAATCGACGGCGCCGGCGGGCTTCACGTCGATGTTCGACGGCAAGACGCTGAAGGGCTGGAACGGCGACATGAGCGTCTGGTCGGTCCAGGACGGTGCGATCACTGTCGACACCTCGACTCCAATCAAGGCCAACACCTTCCTGGTCTACAGCAAGCAGTATGGAAACTTCGAGCTGCGGTTCAAATATCGCTGGTCGACCGACGTGGGGAACTCGGGGTTCCAGCTCCGCAGCGGCATGGCGGAGGGCAACTTCACGATGGCCGGCTATCAGGCGAACGTCGTGCCGCTGGGCGGCCCGCCGGAGCGCTTCGGGATGCTCTACAACGAGCTGGTCGATCGGCAGGAGGAAGCGCTGCTCGGCCAGCGCGTCACTCTTACTCGGCGTACGGCGACCAACGGCGGCACGGCTCGCGTCGTGCGCACGGTCCACGAGATGGTCAATTCGCGCGATGCGATCCTGGGCGCCGTGCATCCCAAGGGCGAGTGGAACGAAGTTGTCGTCATCGCCTATGGCAACCGCATCATTTCCGCAATCAACGGCATGATGGCATTCGACGCGGTCGATAAGGACCCGATCCATTTCGAGAACGGTCTGTTTGGTCTGCAGGCCCATTCGGGTCCGGCGATGAAGGTCCAGTACAAGGACATTTATGTGAAGCCCCTGACCGCTATGCCGCGCTGGGAGGGCCGCTTCAAGAGCACCCCGACGCCAGCGCCAGCGCCGAGCCAGACCTACAAGGATTCGACGCGCGCCGCGCTGCCCGACGTGGCATTGCCGCAATGAACGAAGGAGACCGATCGATGACCCGCAAGAGCTATTTGACCGCGCCCGCGGTGCTCGCGCTTTTGTGCGCAGCAAGCGCGCCGCTGGCGGCGCAGCAGGCGCCGGTGCCGCCGGGCTTCACCTCGATCTTCGACGGCAAGACCTTGAAGGGGTGGCGTGGCGACATGTCGATCTGGTCGGTTCGCGACGGCGCGATCACGGGGGCGTCGGACAAGGTGGTCGAGAATACCACCTTCCTGATCCTCAACAAGAAATATCCGAATTTCGAAATCCATTTCAAATATCGTTTTCCGACGCAGGTCGGCAATTCGGGATTACAATTCCGCAGCGGAGAGATGGCCCCGAATTTCGCGATGGCAGGCATGCAGTCGAACGTGACGCCGGTCGGCAAGTCGGTCGAACGCTTCGGCATGCTCTACGAAGAAAGTGCCGAACGTCAGGAAATGGTGTTGCTCGGCCAACGGGCGGAAATCACCCGCACCACCGCCGCCGGCGGGGGCCAGGGCCGCATCGTGCGCACCGTGCTCGCCACCACAAATCCGCGCGAAGCGGTCGTCAACGCCGTTCGCCCCTATCCCGAATGGAACGAGGACGTGCTGATCGTCCACGGCAACCATATGGTCCACGCGATCAACGGACTAATTGCGTTCGACGCCACCGACAAGGATCCGTTGGGCGCGACCGATGGCTGGATCGGGCTGCAGTTCCACCACGGTCCGGCCTTTACCGTCCAGTTCAAGGACTTCGTCATCAAGCCGCTGAGGAGCTTCCCGAACATCGCCGGTCGCTTCATCACTAAGTCCGGGCCCGCGCCAGAGCCGCACGTCACCTACAAGGATTCAACCAAGGTCAACCTTCCCGACACGCCCCTCCCCTAGGCGTGCCGTGCCCTCGTCGATCGCGGCGGCATAGACCTCGCCTTCCCGGATGCCATCTCGGGGCGGCAGGGGTCGGGTGGACAGACGAAGTGGAGCAACCCATGCCCAATCCCGCCCGGTACACGACCGATCCTTCGGCATGTCGATCACCGTATTGGCGCTGACGACAACCGTTCCTGCCAGCGCGCGACCAGTGCCGTCGCCGGGCTTCGCCGCATTGTTCGACGGCAAGACGCCGAAGAGGTGGCGAGGCGATAAATCGATCTGGTCGGAGAAGGACGGCGCGATCAACGGCGGCTCGGACAAACCAATCCCTCAGGATACCTTTCTGATTTCGGACGCCAGCTATGGCAATTTCGAACTGCGCTACAGATACCGCTGGCTGTCCTACCAGGGCAATTCCGGCTTCATGTTCCGCAGCGCCCAGGTCGACGGCAATTTCGCGATGACCGGGTATCAGGCGAACGTCGTGCTGACGAACGAGCGGCAGGAACGGTTCGGGATGCTGTACGACGGGCGCTTCGACCGTCAGGAAATGGCGTTGCTCGGGCAGAAAGCGGTGATCAGCAGGCGTGCGGCCGGCGGCGGCGGGCGAGGGCGCCTTGTCCATACGGCCGAGGCGACGGTCAATTCGCGCGCTGACATCATCGGATCGGTAAAGGCCGCGGCGAGTGGATCGAAGTCGTCGTGATCGCGTGGGGCAATCGCCTGGTGTCGCCGATCAACGGGCTCCTCGCGTTCGATGCGATGACAACGAGCCGCGCGGCCTCGGCAGCGGCCGGATCGGGATGCAATCGCATTCGGGCCGGCGATGACGGTCTAGTACAAGGATATCTACGTCCGCCGGCTGACGGCGCCACCAGCCTCGCGGGTCGTTTCCGCTCGGCGCCGGGACCGGCGCCCGTTCCGGCCGCGACGTTCAAGGATTCGGCGCGTGCCACTGCCGGACGAGGCACTGCCGCAATGAAGGCCGCCATCGCGCTCGCGTTGCTCTTCGCGGCGGCCGCGCCATCCGCCGCGCAAAAGGCGCGCGTGCCCGCCGGCTTCACCGCGATCTTCGACGGCAAGAACCTGAACGGCTGGCACGGCGACCCCGCTTATTTTCGAGTCCGGGACGGCGTTCTCGAGGGTGGATCGGACAAGCCGGTTCCCGACACGACCTTCCTTATCCTCGACAAGCCCTACGCGGATTTCGAGCTGCGTTTCAAATTCCGCTGGGTCACGCCGGTCGGCAATTCGGGCATCCAGTTCCGCAGCGGACAGATCGTCGGTAATTACGTCCTCGCCGGGCTCCAGGCGAACGTCACCCCAATCACCCCGGCGGTCGAGCGTTACGCCATGCTTTACGAAGAGTTCGGCAACCGGCTCGAACTCGCATTGCTCGGCCAGCGCGCCGAAATATCGCGCGTCGTCGCGGGCCATGCCGGGCGGGTCGTTCGGACAGTGCTCGGCACGACCAACCCCCGCGAAGCGATCCTCCAGTCGATCAAACCTTATCCCGAATGGAACGAGGACGTGCTGATCGTCCACGGCGACCATATGGTCCACGCGGTCAACGGACTGATCGCGTTCGACGCGTTCGACCTCGATCCGCTTGGTCCCAAGAGAGGACTGATCGGCATCCAAGTGTACAAAGGGCCGGCGATGGCTGTCCAGTACAAGGACATGAACGTCAAGCCGCTGACGCGCTTTCCCGACATCGCGGGACGTTTCGTCAGCCAGCCCGGCCCCGCGCCCGACCCGGCGCGCACCTACAAGGACTTCACCAAACCGGGCGCGCCCGACACGCCGCTCCAAGAGAGAGAGGCATCATGAAAGCCACTTACCGGATCGGCGCTCTCGCGCTCACGCTTGCCGCCCCGGCGGCCGCCGCGCAGCAGGCGCCCGTTCCGCCCGGCTTCACCTCGCTGTTCGACGGCACGACGCTGAAGGGCTGGCGCGGCGACCCGAACGTCTGGTCGGTGAAGGACGGCCTGCTCACGGCCAGCTCGGACAAGGGGTTGACCCACAACACCTTTCTGATCCTCGACAAGCCGTATCCGAATTTCGAGATCCGCCTCAAATACCGGTTCGTCACCAAGGTCGGCAATTCCGGCATCCAGTTCCGCAGCGGGCAGGTGGAAGGTAATTACGTTCTGGCCGGCATGCAGGCGAACATCACGCCGGCCAATTTCTCGGAATGCGGTCTGCCTTCGTGCGGCCAGGAACGGTTCTCAATGCTCTACGAGGAACTCGGGCGGCTCGAGATGGTGCTGCTCGGCCAGAAGGCGACGATCACGCGGCGCCAGGCGAAGACCGGCGGACAGGGCGCGATCGTCCGCGACGTCACGGGCACGGTCAATTCGCGCGACGACATCATCAATTCCGTCAAGCTTTCCCCGGATTGGAACGAGGACGTGCTGATCGTTTACGGAAACCATTACGTGCACGTGCTCAACGGCTACGTCACGTTCGACGCGACCGACAACGATCCGCTCGGCATGAAGGGTGGCCTGCTCGGGCTCCAGGCGCACGCCGGCCCGCCAAGCACGGCCCAATTCAGGGACATTATGATCAAGCCACTGACCAGTTTTCCGAACATCGCAGGCCGCTTCAAGACCGTTCTCGGCACCTCCCCCGACCAAGGCCGAACCCAACTCAACATTGGTATGACCGCGGTATCGAAGCCATGATGCGCAGCGCTCAATAAGCGTCGGGGGAGGCAGAAATGAAGCTGGCGACGATCTGGCATGGCGGCGCAGCGGTGGCCGCGATTGTCGACGACGACGAGAATACTGCGCGGCCGTTTGGCATTGACATGCTGTCGGTGGTGCGCGGCGGGCGGGCGCGCGGCGCGGCGGGCGAGACCCTCGCTCTGTCCTCGGTCGAGATTCTCGCGCCGATCCCGCGCCCCGAACGCAACATCTTTTGCGTGGGCAAGAACTATCGCGCGCACGCCGCGGAGTTCACCAAAAGCGGTTTCGACAGCTCGGCGAAGGACGCGGCCGACGCGATCCCGACGGTTCCGATCATCTTCTCCAAGGTGCCGCAATGCGTGATCGCCAACGGCGCGCCGATCCTTTACCCGA
>JACDGO010000174.1 GCA_013821585.1 Sphingomonadaceae bacterium | reverse complement strand
CGCGTCGACCGCAAGTCCCGGACCTTCCGCGCCGGTTCGGCAAGCGGCGACATGGCTCCAGCCGGGCTCGCCGTCGGCGCTCCTTCCCGCGACCGCGTGCCAGCCGGCGACTGACAGACAGAAAGCGCGCGCGTGGCGGAACAGCGGCGGGTTGCGCGAATCGGGAACGTTGGGAAGCGCGATTTCGGGAAGCGCCGGCGCGGCCGAATAACGCGCAAGCAGCGCTTCCTTCCAAGTCGCGCGGTGCAGTTGCCAGACGCCGAGCGCGATCATCGCGGCGACTGCGAGCGCGACAACGAGCGTGGGAATGAGGGGCAGGCGCTTCATTGCGGACCGGCCTTCAACCGGTCAGGACAGCGCCGCTTCCGCCTCGGCCGCCTTGCGCGCGGCGGTGGCGTCGCGCATCTCGCCGACGCGGCCGGCGCGCATCGCCATTTCGCGCCACGCCGCCTCGGCGCGCAGCGCGCGTTCGCGCACGTTGTTCAACGTCGCCTCGCCGGCTTCGCGCGCGCATTGTTCGGCGCGGATCTGATAGAATTCGTACGGGGACATCGGCGGCTCCTGGCGAGAGGAAGAGGAAAGGGGAACGGCCCGGTTAGAGCCGCTCCCCGAACCGCCGGCCTATGCCGCCTGGAGGTTGACCGCCGAGGTCTTGCCGCGGTTGTCGGTCTCGAGGTCGTAGGTCACTCGCTGGTCCTTGTCCAAGGTGCGCAGGCCCGCCCGCTCGACGGCGGAAATGTGGACAAACGCATCGCCCCCGCCGCCTTCCGGCGCGATGAAGCCATAGCCCTTGTCGGCATTGAAGAATTTGACTGTTCCGGTGATCATATGGGTATCCTTTGTCCCATGAGTGACGGGCATGAACCAGAAGCGGAGCATCCCGGCGTCGTGAAGCAAGGTAGGGACAAAGGGAGCGCCATAAGACGCGCCCGTATCCGTCGCGAGCGACGTTCAGCCCGGCCTCTATAAGGCCAAAGCGCCCGAATAGCAAAAGCGGCGCGCCGGAACCGGCGAACCCGGTCCCGGCCGCCCCATTTTAGCGGCAGCGCGCGCCGTCCTTGTCGATCGCGGAGCCTGCGGCCGCGCCGCCGGCCGCGCCGAGCAAGGTGCCGAGCACCTTCGATCCGCCTGGCGCTATGATGTTGCCGAGCACGCCGCCGGCGACGCCGCCGACGATCAGGCCGGTCGTGCCGTCCGAGCGGCGGCAGTAATATTGCCCGTTCTGGCCGCGATAGATGCGGTCGTTGCTGCTCAGGCGGCGCTCGCGATAGGTCGGCGCGTCGCGGTAATAGCGATCGGCGTAATAGCCGTTATAGGTCGGATCGGGCCGGTCGTAGTCGTATTGCCGATAGCCGTAATAGGCGGGCCGCGCGCCGCCGCTGTCCATGCAGCCGCCGGCGAGCGTTGCCGCGGCGACCGCCGCCAATGTGATCGTGCGCATTTCATGTCTCCTGGGGTCGTTACGGACGGAGAACACCCGGAAGCCGCGATGGTTGCGGATTCGCGCGCGTCTTTCGCGCGGGCGTGCGCTTTCGTCCCGCTTCGGTGCCCGATCCTGCGCAGTCGGAACTTCGGACGGGCGCGCCCGTATCTCAGGGCGGGCGGACATGCGCTATCGAGCGCGGGCACTTCGCCGCCGCCGAAAACCAGGATGACCCGAAAGATGACTCATATTCGTTTGACCGCCGCCGCCATCGGCGTCGCGCTTCTCGCCGCCAGTCCCGCGTTCGCGGCGATGGGCAAGGACCATATGGCGATGTCGAAATCGCAGATGGCGATGATGCACAAGTGCCAGGCGATGTCGCACGACATGATGATGAAGAACAAGCGCTGCGCCGCGATGATGAAGGCGCATCCCGACATGATGTCGGGCGGAATGATGGCGCACTAAACCGAAGCGAGGCGCCCGGGCGACCGCGCGCCTCGCCCCTACCGCGTCCTAGCGCGCCGCTTCGAGCGAATGTTTGAGGTCGCGCATCTGGTCGTGCCCGGCCTTAACCGACGTGAAAGCCTGCTGGATCGCCGCCATCGTCGTGGAGGAAAGCGCGGTATCGTCGAGCGCTTCCTGGAACTTGTGGAGGATATGGTCCTCGCCGCGCTCGACCTCTCCCACGATCGCCTTGTCGTCGCGCCGGGTCACGGCGGCCTTCAGATTCAGGAATACGCGGTGCGCGCCGGCCAGGATGGTGCCGTCGTTCTCGGCGTTGCCGCCCATGCGGACGACTTCGGACTGGAGCAGCGTCACGACCGAGCGCCGTTCCGACGCTCGCGTCGTGAACATGTCGGCGTAACGCGTGTTCTCGGCGTCCTTCGCCGCCTCGGTATAGCCGTCGACGCTGTCGAGCGTGGTCGCGATCAGGCCGTTCAACGTGCGGATGTCATGGCTGGTGTCGGTCATTTACAGATACTCCGTTGGGGGACGGCGGCTGAACGCGCGAGGCCGGCGATGGTGCCGGAGCGAGGAGTGTGGCGTCAGCAGTCCGCCGGTCGCGCGGCCACCAGCCCGCGCGACGCGAACGGCCGGACGGCCTCGCCAAGCGAGGACCGATGAGTCACGGTACTTACTCCCGTGACTAACCTACCAGCGGAACCCCTTCTTCGCCGCCGCTTCGTCGATCGCCGTGAGCAGCGCCTTCTTGCTCTCCGTCCGGTTCGCCCCGGAATTGCGGGGCATAGCGGGATCGCCCGCGGCAGCGCGCCGCGCAAGCACTTCTCGTCCGAACTCGGCAAGCGGCACCGCCTTCTTGTCAGCCTTTGAGGATATCCAGGCCATGATCGCCGCCGCTTTCGTATCTGATGCGGCGATCAAGATAGTCGAGATCGGCGTCGGGAAACAGGCCGCCGCAGCTCTTCCTCGAACTCGTCCCTGCCATGGCGTCGCGATGTCGAAGTCGCCAGTGACGAGCGCCCCAACCGAATAGATTTCGACCGCGCCGCCCGACGAGCACCGGCCGGGGCAACCCGCGCGCCACCATCGCCTCGCTGCCCGCGCGAGAAGCCGGAGCGCGGCTTCGAATTCGGGACGATAGGGGGACGGCGAAGGGGCGGGCACGTCGCCGGCCGACCACAACTGGCGTCGCCCTCCGATGTGGGATATTTCCCGCATGTGGACAAAGCCACCGCCATCGCCCGCCTGAAGGCGCACGAAGCCGAGCTGCGCGCGATGGGCGTGCTCGGCCTGTCGCTGTTCGGCTCGGTCGCGCGCGGGGAAGCGGGGCCGGGAAGCGACGTCGATGTCGCGGTGACGCTGGACCGGACCCGCCCGTTCGGCATGTTCAAGTTCGCGGCGCTGGAAGGCCGATTGCGCGATTTGCTCAATACGCCGGTCGATCTGCTGGGCGAGCCGGCGCGCGACGGGCGCATGCAGCCCGAGATCGACCGGGACCGCGCGCGTGCGTTCTGACCGGCTGCCCGTGGGTGAGCGGCTTCGCAACATCGTTGAAAACAGCGACGCGGCAATGGACTATGTTCGAGGCTTCACGTTCGATACCTTCGCGAAGGACCGAATGCGGATCGACGCCGTTGAGCGCTGCCTCGAACGCATCGCCGAAGCGGCGGCGCGCTTCGGCGCGGAAACGATGGCGCAGATTGCCCCGGATATTCCGTTCCACGAGGTGAAAGGCCTCGGCGACGCGCTGCGCCACGAATATCATAAACTCGATCTGCCGACGATCTGGAGTACGGTGCAGGACGACCTGCCGCCGCTGTGCGCGGCGTGTCAGGCGGCGTTGAGCGGGAACGGTGTAGGGGTTGAGTAAACTGTCACCGTAATCGAAAGTCATTCGGCCCGCGACCGGCTACCTCGGCCCGAACGGCGTCATGCGCTGCCGCCCGCTCGAACGCGGCGTGGCCAAGCGGCAGGTGACCTTGCGCCTTGACTCCGACGTGGTGGACCGGTTTCGCGAATCCGACGGTCCATCCAGGAGGTCCGCATCGCCATCCGGCTCGCGCGACGACGGATCCAGCCTGCTCGCATCATCGCATGGTCCATTTGGCGAAGGGCCCACCAAGCCGCAGCGCGTCGTGCTCATATCCAATCAAACACGCAACTGTAATGCTAGCATGAAGGCTGCTTTCCCGAACGATCGACGAAGTGCACGGCAAATTATGCCTATGCGCTCCACTCCATGAGCGTCCCGTCTGCTGCGCTGCAGCCTAGGGCTTTCGACTATGTCACGGCTAAAGCGCCCGCTTCGCTCAGGACAGGCTCGTCCCCGTCAAGCTTCGCGCTTTCCAGCAGCGCCTTGAGATACCCGCCTGTGTAGCTCCTCTGGTTCTCGGCGACGACTTCGGGAACGCCCACCGCCACGACCTCGCCCCCCTTCGTCCCGCCTTCCGGTCCAAGGTCGATGATCCAGTCGGCGGTCTTGATGACCTCGAGATTGTGCTCGATCACCACCACCGTATTGCCGTGCTCGACCAGCGCGTGGAGCACCTCCAGCAGCTTACGCACATCCTCGAAATGCAGCCCGGTCGTCGGCTCGTCGAGAATATACAGCGTGCTCCCGGTCGCGCGCCTGCTCAGCTCCTTCGCGAGCTTCACGCGCTGCGCTTCGCCGCCGCTGAGCGTCGTCGCCTGCTGGCCGACCTTGACGTAGCCGAGGCCGACTTCGGCGAGCATCGCCATCTTGTCGCGGATGCCGGGGACCGCCTTGAAGAACTCGACCGCGTCCTCGACCGTCATGTCGAGCACGTCGGCAATGCTCCGTCCCTTGAACTTCACCTCCAATGTCTCGCGGTTGTAGCGGCGGCCGTGGCACACGTCGCACGTCACATAGACGTCGGGGAGGAAGTGCATCTCGATCTTGAGCAGCCCGTCGCCGGTGCACGCCTCGCACCGCCCGCCCTTGACGTTGAAGCTGAAGCGGCCGGGCTTATAGCCGCGCGCCTGCGATTCGGGGAGGCCGGCGAACCAGTCGCGAATCTGGGTGAAGGCGCCGGTGTAGGTTGCCGGGTTGGAGCGCGGCGTGCGGCCGATCGGCGACTGGTCAATGTCGATCACCTTGTCGAGATATTGCAGCCCCTCGATCGTCTCGTGGTGCCCGGCGAGCATGCGCGCGCCGTTGAGGGTGCGCGCGGCGCTCGCGTAGAGCGTGTCGATCGTCAGGCTCGACTTGCCGCTCCCCGAAACGCCTGTGACGCAGGTGAAGGTGCCGAGCGGGATCGAGGCGGTCACGTCCTTCAAATTGTTCGCGCGCGCGCCTTTGACCGTCAGCTTCCTGCCGCTGCCCTTGCGGCGCTTCGCCGGGATCGGGACCGCGCGGCGGCCCGAAAGATAGTCGCCGGTCAGGCTGGTCTCGCAATCGAGGATGTCCTGAAGCGATCCCTG
>JACDGO010000173.1 GCA_013821585.1 Sphingomonadaceae bacterium | reverse complement strand
GCCTGAATAGGCCTGACCATTGTGGCGCAGCGGTCGGCCGCCCGCGCCACCGGTACCTGACCAGCTGCGTATCCAGGGCGCGACGCCGGCCTCGATCTTAGCGATGATGAGATTGGTGATTTCGGCCGCGATGTCGCGGCGCTCGGCCGATGCCCTGCGCATCGCACTCTCCTGCTGAATGAGCGCAGCCGCGCCGGACACGGCTGCAGGCTTGCTGGAACTCGAACAAAGGCAGCCGGGCCGGAGCCCGGCTGCAGGGCGTCGCGGATGCGATCAGCCGTCGACGAGGGCTTCGCTGTCCGCGCCGACGTCGGTAGCATCGTCGACCACGGCATCGCCGACCTGGTCTCCCTCGTCCTCGTCGATCGCGGTTTCATTCGAACCGTCGTCGCCGCCTTCGAAGTTGCCGGGGGCTTCGCTGGCGCCATCGAGGAACAGCATGGCGTTGGGGACCCAGGCGAGCGCCTTGTCCTTAACCCCATCCTCGACGATCGCTTCGCCGGCGAACAGCTTCTCGCAGCTGGTCGAGATTTCGCCCTTCTTCGACGATGCATAGCGTCCCGACAGCGCCGGTCCGCCGACGTCATCGAGCAGCGCAAGGAGCGAGCCTTTCGAGACGCGGTCGAAGAAGTTGGCAGCGGTCGGCCGCCACCATGCTGCGACATCGATTTCGAGAACCGACGCGATCCGGTTCTGCATGGGATTCTGGCGCGCGTCGTAGGTCGGCTTGGCTTCGAGCGACACCGCGACGGTGTAGGCGAGCCATCCCGCCTTGGCGTCATCGTCGAGCAGCCGGAACGCCTCGAACCGTTCGACGTCGGTCGCGCCGTCCATCCAGCTGGCGTCGAGGCCTTCATGCGCTTGCGCCAAATACGCTCGCGCCTTGCCGGCACCGATATCGCCGATCTGGGGATCCTGGGGGCCAGGAGCCTTAATCGTCGTGCCATACTGGCCATAGCCGCGCTTGGCGTCGGTCATCGCGAACAGCATGTAATCGAGCGCAAGTCCGGGATGCCCAAGCAGCGAAGCGGCGAGAATGTCACGGCGCTGGACGGCGAGTTCGTCGAACAGCCGCGCGCTGATCGCGTTGCCACCGGGGGCGACCGCTTCGGGACGTTGCGGCTTGGTGTCGCCACCGCCACGCTGGCCGCCGCCATGCCCGCCAATCGTGATCGCGTTTCCGCCGTCGCCCACCTCGCCGGCATCGTTGAACTGGATCAGGGTCTCGCTGTAATAGTCGCAGTCGAGCACCATTTCGCCCTTGCGGCTGAGCTTGAGGAACTGGCCGACGTGCGGCTTGAGTTCGTCGGGCAGGATGCGCGGGCGATCGTGCAATGCTTGGCGCTCTTCGCCCAGCGTGTCGTATTCGGCTTCGAACGCGGCATAGGCTTCGTCGGAGATGGCTTCGTCCTCCATCTCGATCTCGATCACGCTGCAGCGCGCCTCGAGCTCCTCAACGCGCACCTGTTCCTCTTGCGTGAACGGGCGCGGAGGCACGGTCACGCGGTGGAGCTTCGAACTGGCTTCCCACGTGTTCTCGGTCGCGATCGGGCGGATCCACGCGACGCCCAAGTCCGCAGCGATGCGCGCTGCTTCCTCCTCGAGCCTGGTGGCGGCGAGCTGTTCGGCGATCTCGGGGTCGAGCCACCGATCCTCGTTCTGGGCGCTGAACAGGTCGCGCTCGATGCGCCCGTCGGCGCCGACATAGGCGTCCTCGCCAACGAGGATCGCGATCGGATCGTCGCTTCGCATCGAGTCCTGGACGATCATGCGGCGGATGTAGTCGGCGTTGTAGCCGCCATAGCGCGACACCTGTTCAAACACGCGCATCTGCTTGTCGTGGTTCTCGGTGCAGCCATAGGCCTTGGCGTGATCGAGCGTGATCTCGCCCTTGGCGAGCGCGTCGAAAATCGGCTCGGCAAGGCTGGCGAGGCGAAGCCGCCCCTCGATGAAGCGCCGGGTCTGACCGAACCGCGAGGCGACCGCATCGATGTCGCCGTCCTTGCCGAGGAAATGCAGGAACGCGCGGCATTCTTCCGCCGGCGTGAGCTTCAGCTGGTGAAAGTTGGCGGCCAGCGAGGTCTCGCTCAGCGCATTGGTGTCAGCCTTCAGGACCATGACAGGCACGTCATAGGTGTCGGCGTCGATCGCGCCGCGTTCGGCCATGAGCATAAGGGCGCGAAGGCGGCGGCCGCCGTCGAACACCTCGAACATGCCGCGGGGCTTGGTGACAGGGGTGATGAGCAGGTTCTGCAGCACGCCGCGCGCGGTGATGTCGGCGGCAAGCGGTTCGATCGCGAGCGCCTTGTCCTCGACCGTTCGCACGTTGATCGGGGACAGACGCAGCTTGGCAAGCTTGATGGTCTGGAACATGGGATATCTCCTGGTGTCGCTCGGCTCAATCCGAACACCAGCTCCCCTCCCCCTCCTCTTTCGCCTGCTGCTATGGAGTTTGCCGGGACGCCAATATGCAACCGATGCAGTGCATCAAGAAGGACGGTTTTCCGACCCCTCGCAGTCCGACCATCATATAGTGCTGAGCGTGTCGCTCGCGCCGGATCCGCTCGGTTGCCACGTTGACGCGTTAGAAAATCAGATCCCGACCGGCCATTTCCGGCAGCCGTGTGCCTGCGCCCGGAGCATAAGGATTGCTGAATTTGTCCATTTATAGCTCCTGCACGGACTTATACGCCGCTGTCTTATAAGTGCAATTCTAGACTATATTTGATCCGATAATGGGTCGGGCAGCGCGTCACGGGTTCGGGATGATCTTGGCCATAATCGCCTCGACCTGGTCGATGGGCACGAACACGCGTGTCGTGTAGCGGATAATCTCGGTGAAGCAGCCGAGCGACTTGAGCCAGGGCAGTTGAGCTGCTGGACATCCGCTCAGTTCGACGCGTTGCTGGCCATTCACCAGCGACCGCTTCACGGTCATTTCGAACGGCCGCGTGATCGCCACGCTGTCTCCTGCGAGTGCGGAACGCGCCACCGCCGCCGCGTCCATCTTCGAAGCGGGGTCGATGCCGAGCTTGGTGTAGAGCGTCGGCAAATGGTCTTCGAACACGAGGCGGCCGAGCCAAGACTTGCCTTCCTGGTCGACGATACGGTTGACGACAAGGTGATCGGCGGGGAGCGCTGACCAGATCGGCAAGAGCAGTCCGGTCGCAAGATGGATGGTCTTGCGCTCAAGGGCGATGGCCGCGTCCTCGACCTCGGCCTGCCATTTGGCGGCAAAGTCGTCGCGGGCGACCTCGGTCCAGGCCGTCTCGAGCAGATCATCGGCGCGGATATACTCATGGCGGGTGGGGCGGATGAGCTCGAAGCGGCGGAACGAGGATCCGTCGTCGAGCATGATCGACCGTGCGGCAACGCGTAGTGCGACGCGGTGTGACTTGGCGTTGTAGAGCCAGGCGACCCGGTCGCTGCAGTCGGCGATCGTCATGATCCGCTCGAGGCTTACCGGCTTCTGCTTGGTCTCGATTTCGATCGTCAGCAGATGCGAGGTGGCGCCGCTGTTGGGGTCGGTGCGCAGGATCAGATCGTCGACAACGGTCGCACGCTCGACGGCGAGCGTCTCTACACCGAGGTCGAGCGTGCCGGCATCGCGCGCCGCGGCAACGCGCGCCTCGATCAGTTCGAGAAACTCTTCGAAGATCGTGTTCTGCAGCCTGATCGGGAAGGCGAGGATGCGGTTGAGCCAGCGCTGGATAGGGGGCAGGTCTTCGACCATCACTCCGTCCTTGTCGGCGAGCGTCAGCCCGCTGCGCTTCTCGAAGTCGCCGAGGTTGGTGCTCTTGAGCTTGCCTGCGCGCAGCAGGTGGAACCAGGTGACGAGTGCCGCCCTGGCATAGTCGCTTTCGAGATTGTCAGCCGGATCGAACAGGTTCTGTCCGCCGGTCTGCCGCTGCCCGCGCGTAAGCGCGCCGAGGCTGTCGAGCCGCCGCGCGATCGTCGATGTGAAGCGCAGCTCGCCCTTGCAGTTGGTGGTGACGGGCCGGAACAGCGGCGTCGTCGCCTGATGCGTGCGATGGGTGCGTCCCAGCCCCTGGATCGCGCGATCGGCGCGCCACCCGGGCTCGAGAAGGAGATGGACGCGCTGTTGCTGGTTCTTAACGTCGTAGCTCGCGTGATACGACCTGCCGGTGCCCCCGGCATCGGAGAAGATCAGGATGCGCTTGGCGCCCGCCATGAACGCGGCCGCCTCGACTTGTGATGTCCGGGTCGAGCGCGATTCGAGCTTCTGACCCCCCTGCCCGTTCGGCACGAGCCGCTTGGTGCGTCCGGTGACTTCGGCGACCGCGTCGTGGCCGAAGTGTTCGAGCAGCGCATCAAGTGCCGATTTGATCGGCGGCAGCGCGCACAGATGTTCGATCATGTCCGCTTTGGCGGCTTCGGCTTCGGGGTTGTGCACGGGGTGGCCGGCGTGGTCGACCATCGGCTCCGAGCGCGCGGTGCCGGTGTCGTCGGTGTAGATGCGCATCTGCCGCGTCGGAAACGCCCGCTCGAGATAATCGATCACGTACTCGCGCGGACTGAGGTCGATTTCGAGGATCGCGCGTTCTTCGGGGCTGAGTTCGCCCAGACGCCGGTCGAGAATCGACTCGGCAGTCGTGACCAGCTGCATCACCACCGACTTGCCGCGCGCGAGGTGGACCTGGGTGGCGGCGATCACTGTAGGCAGTTTCATCGACAGCAGAAGCTGTCCGAAGAAGCGTTGCTTGCACGATTCGAACCGCGAGCGCGCCGCGGCTTTAGCGCCGCTGTTGAGCGTGTCGCCGCTCATAGAGTCGACGATGCTCGTCAGTTCAAGCGCCATTTCGAGATTCTGGTGGATGACCGCCCACGCGTCGGCGTAGGTGTCGTAGATCTCGATCTGCTCGGGCGTCAGCTCGTGCTTGAGGATGTCGTACTCAACGCCTGCGAAGCTCAGTGCTCGCGAGGTGTAAAGCCCGGTTGCCTTGAGATCGCGGGCGACGAGCTCCATCGCCGCGATCCCGCCCGACCGGATCTGGGTGATGAACTGCTCGCGGTCGGCGAACGCGGTCTCGGGCCCCCACAGGCCGAGCCTGACGGCATAGGCGAGGTTGTTGACCTCCGATGCGCCGGTCGCCGAGGCATAGAGCACGCGCGCGCCTGGCAGGTTGTTCTGCAGGAGGACCCCGGCGATGCCTTGTTGCGAGCCCTTCTTCGCGCCCAGCGCCCCCTCCCCGCCCGCCACGCCGCCCATTTCATGTGCCTCGTCGAACGCGATGACGCCCTCGAAGTCAGGGCCGGCCCAGCGCAGGATCTGCTGGAGCCGCGTGGTCTCCTCGCGCTGCGAGCGCAGCGTGGGATAGGTCACGAAC
>JACDGO010000172.1 GCA_013821585.1 Sphingomonadaceae bacterium | reverse complement strand
GCCGGCTGGTCGTCGCGGACGGGTCGCTGCTACTCGACCTCGGCAGCGGAACAGCGCTTTACGGCGAGGCGGTCGAACGGAGGCACAAGGGACTCGCACACGCCTTGGGACTGGAAGCACGCCTCGCCTAATCGGGCTCAGCGCGGGTCATCTTGAGCCGTCCGCCGAGCACCGCGAAGGCGAGCTTGCCCTCGACGAGCGCGAGCGCGTCGCGGCCGAACTGCTCGAAGCGCCACCCTTCGAGGATCGCCAGCCCGTCGCGCTGCCCCGCGGCGAGCATTTCGAGCTCGTCGGTGCGCGCGAGCAGGCGCGGCGCGACGTTCGTTTCCTTCGCCCTGATCTTGAGCAGAAGCTTCAAAAGGTCGGCGACGAGCGCACCGTCCTTTCCCATCCCTGGCTTGCGGTCGTCGCGCGGCGGCATGTCCTCGGCCGGCATCGGTTCGGCATTGCCGAGCGCGCCCATCATCCGCGCGCCGATGTCGTTGCCCGCCCACGACGCCGACAGCCCGCGCACGCGGCTGAGATCGCCTTGCGCCTTGGGAGGATGCAGCGCGATGTCGGCGAGCGTCTCGTCCTTCATGATTCGGCCGCGCGGCAGGTTCTTGTTGCGCGCCTCGTGCTCGCGCCATCCCGCGAGAGCGCGCAGGCGCCCGAGCACGTCGGGCTTGCGGCTGGCGATCTTGACGCGCAGCCACGCATCGGCTGGCTCGGTCGCGTAATTCTTCGGATCGGCGAGCTTTTCCATCTCCTGATCGAGCCACGCGCCGCGCCCGGTCTTGCGCAGCTTCGCGAGCATCATCGGGAAAATGGTCGCCAGATGAGTCACGTCACCGATCGCATAGTCGATCTGGCGCTTGTCGAGCGGACGGCGCGCCCAGTCGGTGAAGCGCGCGCCCTTGTCGAGCGTGATGCCGAGCCATTGGTCGACGAGATTCGAATAGCCGACCTGCTCGCCCTGGCCGAGCGCCATCGCCGCGATCTGCGTGTCGAACAGCGGATACGGGGTCTTGCCGGTCAGATTGTGGACGATCTCGATGTCCTGGCCGCCCGCGTGAAAAACCTTCAGCACGTCTTCGTTGTTCGTCATCAACTCGAGGAGCGGCGACAGGTCGATGCCCGGCGCCATCGGATCGATCGCCGCCGCTTCGTTTCCGTCGGCGATCTGAACGAGGCACAGTTCGGGCCAGAAAGTGTTCTCGCGCATGAACTCGGTGTCGACCGCGACGAACGGCGCCGCCTTCATCCGGTCGCACAGCGCGGCGAGCGTGGCGCTGTCGTCGATCAGGGTATGGATGTGCATGCGCGGAGCCTTAACGGCGCGACGCCTTGACACAAGCCCGCGCCACGGCGAACGCGCCGCGCATCATGCACAGCTATCGAACGCACAACTGCGCCGCGTTGCGCGCCGCCGACGTCGGCACGTCCGTCCGCCTGTCGGGCTGGGTCCACAGAAAGCGCGACCACGGCAATCTGCTGTTCGTCGATCTGCGCGACCATTACGGGATTACGCAGATCGTCACCGACGCCGACAGCCCGGCGCATGCCGTGCTCGACCGGCTACGCGCCGAATCGGTGGTGACGGTGACGGGCGATGCCGTCGCGCGCGCGAACGAGACGGTGAACGCCAACCTGCCGACCGGCGAGATCGAGGTGCGCGCGCGCGAAGTGACGGTGCAATCGGCGGCGGCCGAGCTGCCCATGCCGGTGTTCGGCGACGCCGAATACCCCGAGGAAATCCGCCTCAAATACCGTTATCTCGATCTGCGCCGCGAGCGCCTGCACGCGAACATCGTTCTGCGCTCGAACGTCATCGCGTCGATACGTCGGCGCATGATCGATCAGGGCTTCACCGAGTTTCAGACGCCGATCCTGACCGCGTCGAGCCCCGAAGGCGCGCGCGACTATCTGGTGCCGAGCCGCGTCCATCCCGGCAAGTTCTACGCGCTCCCGCAAGCGCCGCAGATGTTCAAGCAGCTGCTGATGGTCGCGGGCTTCGACCGCTATTTCCAGATCGCGCCCTGTTTCCGCGACGAGGATGCCCGCGCCGACCGCAGTCCGGGCGAATTCTATCAGCTCGATTTCGAGATGAGCTTCGTGACGCAGGACGACGTGTTCGCCGCGATCGAGCCGGTGCTGCACGGCGTGTTCGAGGAGTTCGCGGCCGGGCGTAAGGTCAGCCCCGCGCCGTTCCCGCGCATCCCCTATCGCGATGCGATGCTCAAATACGGCTCGGACAAGCCGGACTTGCGCAATCCGATCACGATCACCGATGTCAGCGAGCATTTCAAAGGTTCGGGCTTCGGCCGCTTCGCCTCGATGGTCGATGCTGGCGATGTCGTCCGTGCGATCCCCGCGCCGGGCACGGCCGAGAAGAGCCGCAAATTCTTCGACGACATGAACGGCTGGGCGCAAGCCGAGGGCTTTCCCGGCCTCGGTTATGCGACACAGAAGGACGGCGTGTTCGGCGGCCCGATCGCAAACAACCATAGCCAAGACGGGATGCGGAGGATCGCCGAGGCTCTCGGACTCAGCCCGAACGACGGCATTTTCTTTTCGGCCGGCAAGGAAGCGCAGGCGGCGAAGCTCTCCGGCCTCGCACGCACCCGCGTTGGCGAACAGCTGGACCTAATCGACGCCAACCGCTTCGAATTTTGTTGGATCGTCGATTTTCCGATGTACGAATATGACGAGGACGCGAAGAAGGTCGATTTCAGCCACAACCCCTTCTCGATGCCGCAGGGCGAGATGGCGGCGCTTGAGGACAAAGACCCGCTCGATATTCTCGCCTATCAATACGACATCGTCTGCAACGGCGTCGAACTGTCGTCGGGCGCGATCCGTAACCACCGGCCCGACATCATGTACAAGGCGTTCGAGATCGCCGGCTACAGCCGCGAAGAGGTCGACACCAACTTCGCGGGCATGATCAACGCGTTCAAATTGGGCGCGCCGCCGCACGGTGGATCGGCCCCCGGCATCGACCGCATCGTCATGCTTCTCGCCGACGAGCCCAACATCCGCGAGGTAATCGTCTTTCCGATGAACCAAAAGGCCGAAGACCTGATGATGAACGCCCCCGCGCCGGTCACGTCGAAGCAGTTGCGCGAGCTTAACATTCGCGTGGTAGACGGACCCGCATAGGGGGCCGCATGGCGATCGATCTCAAGGACTTCGAAAAGGGCGCCGACTACGACGGCGACTATAAGGACGATCTCGTCGCGCTCGAAGCGCGGCTCGAGCGCGTCCAGGCCGCGTACATCATGCACGGCAAGAGCGCGGTCGTCGCGTTCGAGGGGTGGGACGCGAGCGGCAAGGGCGGCGCGATCCAGCGGCTGACCGCGAGCTGGGATCCTCGTTACTACGAAGTCTGGCCGATCGCCGCGCCGACCGACGAGGAACGCGAGCGGCATTTCCTCTGGCGCTTCTGGAAGCGGCTGCCCGCGCAAGGCGAAATCGTCGTCTACGATCGCACTTGGTATGGCCGCGTCCTCGTCGAGCGTGTCGAGGGCTTTGCGTCCGAGAAGGACTGGAAGCGCGCTTACGACGAGATCAACGAGTTCGAGGCGCAGCAGAAGGACAATGGCGTCACCTTGCTCAAATTCTTCATGCATATCACGCAGGGGGAGCAAGACGAGCGCTTCAGGAAGCGCCTCGACGATCCGTGGAAGCGCTGGAAGACCGGCAAGGACGACTATCGCAACCGCGCGCGCCGCGATGACTATCTGAAGGCCTATCATGACATGTTCGAGCGCACCGACACGCGCTGGGCGCCTTGGAAAGTGGTCGACGCGAACAATAAGAAGGCCGCGCGGATCGCGGTGCTGACTTATACGGCGGACCGGCTGGAGGCGGCGGTCGACATGACGCCGCCCGACGCGGACCCGGAGGTGATCAGGCTGGCGAAGGAAGCGCTCGGTTAAAGATAGCGGATCGCCGCCACTTCGAACTCACGCTCGCCGCCCGGCAGCGTTACCCGTCGCACATCGCCTACCGCTGCGCCGCGCAGAGCGCGGGAAAGCGGCGCGTTCCAACCGATGCGGCCCGCTGCTGCATCGCTTTCGTCGTCGCCGACGAGCGTCACGGTTCGTTCGTCGCCTTGTTCATCGACGATCGTGACGGTCGCGCCGAAGCGAACATGGGTTCGGTCGGCGGCGGCGGGGTCGATCACCGTCACCGCTTTCATCCGCTTCGCGAGGAAGCCCGCGCGGCGGTCGATCTGCCGCAGGCGCTGGCGGCCGTAGATGTAATCGCCGTTCTCGCTGCGGTCGCCGTTGCCCGCGGCCCAACTCACGGTCTCGACCACCGAGGGGCGCTCGACGGTCATGAGCTGCTCATATTCGACGCGCAGCGCGACGAAACCTTCGGGCGTAATCGGATCGCTCACCCGGGCCGCGATTTGCCGAGGTAGGTGGAGAGCGGCGTGCTCGACCTGACACGCGCGCGCGAAGGGTTGAGGAGATCGTAGACGACCGCATTCTGAAGGACGTTCTGAACGTAGGCGCGAGTTTCGGAAAACGGGATCGCCTCGATCCACGCGAGCACGTCCGCGCCGGGGACGCGCGGATCACCGTTCGCGGCAAGCCATTTGTTCACATTGCCGGGCCCGGCATTATAGGCGGCGACGGCGAGGACGTAGCTGCCGGCGTAGCGGTCCATCAGCCGGCCGAAGAACCAGCTTCCGAGCTGGATATTGTAGCGCGGGTCGTCGAGGCTCGAAGGCGCATAGTCGAGGCCGATCTTGCCCGCGACGTCGCGCGCGGTGCCTGGCATCAGCTGCATCAGCCCGCGCGCGCCCGCACGGCTGACGATCTTGCGGTCGAACTGGCTTTCCTGGCGGCTGATCGCGTGGACGATCGTCCAGCTCGGCAAATCCTCATCGGCGACGGGCACGACCGGGAACCCAGCGCGTACATAATCGCGCAGGCCGTTGATCCCGGCGCTGCGCCCCGCCATCACCGCGAGGTCGGGGCGGCCGATGCGCTGCGACAGTTCGACCGCGAGGACGTGATCGGTGTCGCTCTCCGCCGCCGCGGCGATCGCGCGGACGAACAGGCTCTGGTTCGCCCAGTCGCCGGTCTGGCCGAGATAGGTGGCGGCACGCACGATTTCGCGGTCGTAGAACGCCTCGCGCTGCGCGGCGGACAGTTCGATCGTCCGCGTCACCGGCGGAATTGTGAGCGGGATGCCGAGCCGCTCGCTCGCAAGCTGGCCGTAGAACTGGTCGAAATATTGCGCGGCGCGGTTGTAATAGTCGTTCGCGTCGATGGTGCGCCCGGCCGCCTGCGCGGCGCGGCCCGCCCAATAAAGCCCCTTCGACTGCGTCTGCGGCGAGCGCGCGGCACGCATATAG
>JACDGO010000171.1:1501-5362 GCA_013821585.1 Sphingomonadaceae bacterium | reverse complement strand
GTCGCGGCCTATGCGGCGATCCTCGTCTTCGATCCGCGCTTGCGGCGCTTTCGCCTGTTCGGGCGCTGGTGGCGGCCCGAATGGCCGCGCCTCGTCGAAATCGTCCGGCTCGGCGTGCCAATCGCGCTTTCCTTCACTCTCGAAGGCGGGTTGTTCGGCGGCGCCGCGATCCTGATGGGCCTGATCGGCGTCGACGCGGTCGCGGCGCACGCGATTGCGCTCAACATCGCGGCGCTCGCGTTTCAGATCCCGCTCGGCGTCGCGCAGGCGGCGACGATCCGCGTCGGGCTGGCCTATGGCGCGGCCGACCGGGCGTGGATCGCGCGCGCCGGACGGGTCGCGATCGCGTTCGGCACCGGCATCATGTTCTGCACCGCCAGCCTGATCTGGATCGCCCCGCGCCTGCTCATCGGCGTCTATATGGACGCGCGCGCGCCCGGCAACGCCGCGGTGGTTGCGCTCGCGCTCCAGTATCTCGCCGTCGCCGCCGTTTTCCAGCTTTTCGACGGCGCTCAGGTCGTCGCGGCGGGCGCGTTGCGCGGGCTTCAGGACACGCGAGCGCCGATGCTCATCGCCGCGTTCGGCTATTGGGTCGCGGGGTTCGGGACCTCGATCCTGCTCGGCTTTCGCGCGCGCTGGGAGGGGCTGGGAATCTGGATCGGGCTGGCGGTCGGCCTGCTCGTCGTCGCCGCGCTCCTGATCCGGCGCTGGACGCAGCGCGAACGGCTCGGCCTGCTGCCCGCCTGAACGAGCGAATTTCGGTCCGCTCAGCCTTGACGACTCATGAACGCGACCACATATGACTGCCTGTTGGCACTCCCCACGGTTGAGTGCCAGTCAATCGTTCACGCCCCGCTCGGGGCCCAACCAAGGGTGGTTTATCCATGAATTTTCGACCCCTGCACGATCGCGTGCTTGTTCGCCGCGTCGAGGCCGAAGAGAAGACAGCCGGCGGCATCATCATCCCCGACACCGCCAAGGAAAAGCCGCAGGAAGGTGAAGTCGTCTCCGCCGGATCGGGTATCCGCGGCGAGGACGGCACGATCACCCCGCTCGACGTCAAGGCCGGCGACAAGATCCTGTTCGGCAAATGGTCGGGAACCGAGGTCAAGCTCGACGGCGAAGACCTCCTCATCATGAAGGAAAGCGACATTCTCGGAATCGTCGGCTGACTTCAGCGGACTGTTCCCCGGCGAAGGCCGGGGCCCAGATCTTTTTTCTCTTAACTGGACCCCGGCCTACGCCGGGGAACGAAGGAACGGAACATGGCAGCCAAGGACGTTAAATTCAGCCGCGACGCGCGTGAGCGCATCCTGCGCGGCGTCGATATACTCGCCGACGCGGTCAAGGTCACGCTGGGGCCGAAGGGCCGCAACGTCGTCCTCGACAAGAGCTATGGCGCGCCGCGCATCACCAAGGACGGCGTCACCGTCGCCAAGGAGATCGAGCTCAAGGACAAGTTCGAGAACATGGGCGCGCAGATGCTGCGCGAGGTCGCGTCGAAGACCAACGATCTCGCCGGCGACGGCACGACGACCGCGACGGTCCTCGCCCAGTCGATCGTCCGCGAGGGCATGAAGTCGGTCGCGGCCGGCATGAACCCGATGGACCTGAAGCGCGGCATCGATCTGGCCGTCACCAAGGTCGTCGAGGATTTGCAGGCGCGCTCGAAGCCGGTTGCGGGCACCCATGAGGTCGCCCAGGTCGGCAGCATCGCCGCCAATGGAGATTCGGTCGTCGGCGAGAAGATCGCCGAGGCGATGGAAAAGGTCGGCAAGGAAGGCGTGATCACCGTCGAGGAAGCCAAGGGCCTCGAGTTCGAGCTCGACGTCGTCGAAGGCATGCAGTTCGACCGCGGCTACCTCTCGCCCTATTTCATCACCAACCCCGAGAAGATGTCGGTCGAACTGACGGATCCCTATATCCTCATCCATGAAAAGAAGCTCTCGAACCTTCAGGCGATGCTCCCGATCCTGGAAGCCGTCGTCCAGTCGGGCCGTCCGCTGCTGATCATCGCCGAGGACATCGAGGGCGAGGCTCTGGCCACGCTCGTGGTCAACAAGCTGCGCGGCGGCCTCAAGGTCGCGGCGGTCAAGGCGCCGGGCTTCGGCGATCGCCGCAAGGCGATGCTCGAGGACATCGCGATCCTGACCAAGGGCGAGATGATCTCGGAAGACCTCGGCATCAAGCTCGAGACCGTGACCGTCGCGATGCTCGGTTCGGCCAAGCGCGTGACGATCGACAAGGACAACACGACGATCGTCGATGGCGCCGGCGACGCCGATGCGATCAAGGGCCGCGTCGAGGCGATCCGCCAGCAGATCGAGAACACCACCAGCGATTACGACAAGGAGAAGCTCCAGGAGCGCCTTGCCAAGCTCGCCGGCGGCGTTGCTGTGATCAAGGTCGGCGGCTCGTCCGAGGTCGAGGTCAAGGAGCGCAAGGACCGCGTCGACGACGCGCTCCATGCGACCCGCGCCGCGGTCGAGGAAGGCATCGTCCCCGGCGGCGGCACCGCGCTGCTTTACGCGACCAAGGCGCTCGAGGGCATGAAGGGCGTCAACGACGACCAGACGCGCGGCATCGACATCATCCGTAAGGCGCTTCAGGCGCCGCTGCGCCAGATCGCGCAGAACGCCGGATGGGATGGCGCGGTCGTCGCGGGCAAGCTGATCGATGGGCAGGACCAGTCGATGGGCTTCAACGCGCAGACCGAGGTCTATGAAAACCTCGTCACCGCCGGCGTGATCGACCCGACCAAGGTCGTCCGCGCCGCGCTCCAGGACGCCGCGTCGGTCGCGGGCCTGCTCATCACCACCGAAGCGTGCGTGGCCGAGCTGCCCGAAGACAAGCCGGCGATGCCGATGGGCGGCGGCGGAATGGGCGGAATGGGCGGTATGGATTTCTAATTCCGCCGCTCTCGTTCAAAACAATGCGAAGGGCCGGAGGAGCGATCCTCCGGCCCTTTTCGTTTCGACCCGACTTAACAACTGAAAAGAAACACTTTCCCGTTAATTCGCTCTCCGGGACACAAGTGCATGCAGCAAAGCCGGCGGAAACGGATCGAACTTCAGGACGGCGCGCAGCGCGCGCCGGGGCTTTTGTCGCGCCTGACGGGATCGCTGCGCGCGCCCGCCGCGGTGAACGCGGAGGACGCGCCGCAGCGCCGTTCGGGCGACGCCGCTCAGGTCCAGGCGCAGGCGCTGCTCGCCGACTTCGAGGCGAGCGGCAAAGGCTGGTTCTGGGAAGTCGATGCCGACGGACGCATCACCTATCTGACCGCGCAGCTTGCCGGGCAGCTGGCTCTCGTCCCCGAAGAGATCGCCGAGACCGAATTCGCCGCGCTGATCCTTCACGAACCGGCGGCGCAAGCGGCGGGCGCCGCCGAACGGACGCTCGGCTTTCATTTCACCGCGCGGACCGCCTTCACCGACATCGCAGTGCGCTCGGCGCGCCAGGACAACGTCTGGTGGTCGTTGAGCGGCAACCCCGTGTTCGACGAGAATGGCCGCTTCGCGGGCTTCCGCGGGAGCGGCGCCGACCTGACCGAGGCGCGCCGCGCCGATTCCGAAATCGCGCGGCTCGCGCACTACGACGCGCTGACCGGCCTTCCCAATCGCCTGCTGATGCGCTCGACGCTGCAAGACATGCTGCGCACCCACGCCAAGCCGCAGCGCGACTGCGCGCTGTTCGTGCTCGATCTCGACCGCTTCAAGAACGTCAACGACACGCTCGGCCATCCCGTCGGCGACACGCTGCTCCAGCAGGTCGCGCTGCGCCTGGAGCGCGTGGTCGGCACCGGCGGGCGCGTCTGCCGCCTCGGCGGCGACGAATTCACGGTCGTCGTGCCGAACGTGAAGG
>JACDGO010000171.1:0-1491 GCA_013821585.1 Sphingomonadaceae bacterium | reverse complement strand
CGCGACGCTCGCCGACGCGATCATCGCGCGCCTGTCCTTTCCCTATACGATCGGCGGATCGACGATCTCGATCGGCGCCTCGCTCGGCATCGCGATCTCGCCGTTCGACGGCGACTGCCCCGACGATCTCGTCCGAAACGCCGACCTCGCGCTCTATGCGGCGAAGGAGGCGGGCAAAGGCATCCACTGCTTCTACCGTCCGCAGATGCACGCCGAGGCGAAAGACCGGCGGCTGCTCGAGATCGACCTGCGCGAGGCGCTGACACGCGGCGAGCTCGAGCTCGCCTATCAGCCTGTGCTCAACGTCGAGAGCGGCCAGATCAGCGCGTTCGAGGCTTTGGTGCGCTGGCAGCATCCGTCGCGCGGCCCGATTCCGCCCGCGGTGTTCGTGCCGATCGCCGAGGAGATCGGCATCATCGCGTCGATCGGCGAATGGGTGCTGCGCACCGCGACGCAGGTGGCGGCGGACTGGCCCGAGCATGTGCGCGTGGCGGTGAACATCTCACCGCTGCAATTCGCCAACACGGCGCTTCCCGCGCTAGTCGGCAACGCGATCGCCGCGGCGGGGATCGCCGCCGAGCGGCTCGAGCTCGAGCTGACCGAAGGCGTGTTCCTGACCGAGAGCGCGGCGATCGACGCGGTGTTCGATGCGCTGAAGGGGCTGGGCGTTCGCCTCGCGCTCGACGATTTCGGCATCGGCTATGCGAGCCTTGCCAATCTCAAGCGGCTGCCGTTCAACACGGTCAAGATCGACCAGTCGTTCGTGCGCGGCCTGTCGGCGACCGACGGTCCCGACGTGCGCTTCATCCGCGCGATCGTCGCGCTCGCCGAGAGCCTCGGCATGGCGACGACCGCCGAGGGTGCCGAGACGGTCGGCGAAGTCGAGCTGATCCGCGCGCTCGGCTGCTCGCAAGTTCAGGGTTTCATCTTCGGCAAGCCGATGACCGCCGAGGAAGCCGGCGGCAGGATCAACGCGCAGCTGATGCCGTGCGAAGGGCAGCGCGAACGCGAGCCGCGCGTCGCGGTGCTCCGGCGCGGCAAGCTGCACAGCGAAGGCCGCTGCCATCCGGTGCGCGTGCGCAACATCTCGACCGGCGGCGCGATGGTCGAGATCGACCGCGACGCGCGCATCGCCAATGCGATCGAGCTCGAATTAAGCGCGCATGAGCGGTTCTCGGCCAGGGTGCGCTGGATGAACGGGCGTCGTCTCGGCATGGCGTTCGCCGCGCCGATCGATATTGCTAAGGCCGTGCGCCCCGAACACGTCGAGGCCGCTCCCGACGAAGCCTGACCTAGCGCGCGGGCGCGGCCTCGTTGGTCGCGTTCACATCGAGCATCGCCGCGGCATCGTTGAGCGCTCGCGCTTCGTCGCGCGTCACGCCGCCCGGCCCCGGATCATTGGGCGATCCGCAGGCCGCGAGCGCGAGCGGCGCGAGGAAGAAGAGCAGCCGCCCTATTTCTTCATCGCCTTACCGGCGTTCTCCATATGAT
>JACDGO010000170.1 GCA_013821585.1 Sphingomonadaceae bacterium | reverse complement strand
GGTCATCGCCGACCCTTGCCCCGCGAGCAGCGACGTCGCGCCCGTGTAGTTGACGCTGTGGGTATGATCCTTCGGTCCCTCGTCGCGGTAGTCACTGTCGTCGGCGTCGTCGAGCTTCCTCAGCCACTCGGCGATTCGTCCGTCCGAGCCGTCGATGCGCAGGCTCGCGCCGCCGACCGATGTCAGCCGCTGAGCGAGGCGCGGTTCGACCGCGCGCACGGTGACGGGAAGCACGCCACCCTCATTCGCCTCGAGGATGCCGAACGATGCGGCGAACTTCACCAGCGGCGGCGCGCGGTCGAATTTCACTTCGAGGGGAAAGCGCTCGGCGTTCTCGAGCACGCGCCCGCTCGCGTCCTGGATGTCTGCGGGGATCGTAAGTGTCGCCGCCTGCGCCTCGGGGAACGGCCCTTCGAAGTTGAGGTCGACGATCGCGGGATTGCTCTTGGCGTCGTCATCGACGACGGGCGTGCGCACTGTGCCGTCGGCGAAGGTCAGGCGGATCGCCTTGGCCTTTTCCATTGGAATCGGCGCGGTAAAGCGGACGTGCGCGGCGCTGACCGGATTGCAGCCGGCCTGGGGGTTGACGCGCGAACATTCGAAGCGCGCCGCGAACGCCTTGCGCACGGTAAAGTCGAAGCGCTGGTCGCGCGCGGCGGTGCGCCCGCCGGCGCTGGCGATCCCCGCATCCCAGAGCAGCGCCATGTCCCGCCCCGGCGGCAGCGGGCGACGGCATTTGACCGCGACGATGGTCGAGAGTGCGCGCGCCTTGTCGGCGGCATTGGCGGGCATTTTCTGCGGCAGCCCCGCGTTCTCGAGAAAATTGCGCCGGTCCCAGCTATTGTCGCCGAGCCCGCCGAGGATCTGCGCGGCCACCTCAGGCTTGAGCACGTTGAGCGCGATCTTCTCGCCGATGCCGTCGACCGCGCAATAGCCGTGCACCATCACGGATCGCGCGTCGGGCGCGACGTTCGCCGCGACGAGGAACACCTGCCCCTCCTCGATTTCGCTGTCGATCCCGCCCGCCAGCACGGCGCGCGCCGACGGGCCGCCGGTGTCGATGGCGAATTCCTGCGCCCCTTCGACTTCGGCGCCGCGCGTGCTCGCCAGCTTGCCGTTCAGGTTGATCTTGCAGCTGATCTCGCCGGGCAGCGCGTGCTCGAAATCAAACACGAAGGTTTGCGGATCGACCCAGCGTCCGGTCGCTCCAACCGGGCAGGTCAGCTTGGCGGGCGGAGCCGCGCGCGGATCGCCCAATGGCACCATCGCCTCTGAAAAACGCAGGGTGAAGCGCTCGATCGCCCCGCCGCTGGTCCCCGCCGATCCGGGTACGGCAAGCGTCACTTGCGGCGCGCTGTCCCCTATCGCGGCCGCCGGTGTCATGAGCAGCGATAGGATAAGCGCCCGCCACAGAGTCTTCCGCATCGTCCGCTCCCCCAAGCCGCTCGCGAGCCGGAGGTTCGCGCAAGGTGGCGGCGCTGTCCAGAGGGCGCGGGGAACCAGCGTGCGAGTTGCGTGGTGCCGCTATGCGGGCGTTCGTGCGCGTGGGTTCAAGGAGGATGGAATGAAAAAGCTCGGATATGCGGCCGCTGCGGGCGCCGCGCTCCTCATGGCGGCCTCGCCGGCGCTGGCCGCGGCGGCTCCTGCGGCTGCCAGGCTTTCGTTCGCGAACGTCGCACCGCGCGTTGGCGCGCCGGTCGATGCGCACGGTAACAAGCTGTTCGGCCTCCGCGCCGTTTGGCTCGTGCTGCTGGGGGCCGCGATCGCCGGCGGCATCTTCCTCATTGTCGACAGCAACAACGACAACAATCCCGTCAGCGCCTGATTCATCAGACCGCGATTTAGGCGCCGGCGGCGGTCAGGCCGCCGCCAGCGCCTTCGTGCGCTCGGCGATCCGCCGCCCGAGGATGGTCAGCGGCATCGCGCCGTCCTTCAGCACCTCGTGGAACGCCTTGATGTCGAACTTCGCGCCCAGCGCCGCCTGCGACGCAGCGCGCGCGCGCGTCCACGCCATGTGGCCGACCTTGTAGCTGCACGCCTGGCCGATCTGCGTGCAATAGCGCTCGACCTCGCGCTGTGAGCGCGGGCGCGCGAAGCCGGTGGTCGTCACCATATAGTCGGTCGCCTGTTCGCGGCTCCAGCGCTTGTCGTGAAGCTCTGTGTCGATCACCAGCCGCGCGGCGCGGAACAGGAACGACTGGAGGAAACCCGCACGGCCGAGCGGATTGCCCTCATACATGCCGAGTTCGGCCGCGAGCTGCTCGGCGTAGAGCGCCCAGCCTTCGCTATAGGCCGAAAAGCCGCCGACCTTCCGGAGTAGCGGAATATCGCCCGATTCCTGCGAAATCGAGATTTGCAGGTGATGCCCCGGAACGCCCTCGTGATAGGTGAGCGAGGGAAGACCGTATTTCGGCCAGTCGCCGACGTCTTTCAAATTAATGAAGTAGATCGCCGGACGCGAACCGTCGAGGGCGGCTCGGTTGTAATAGCCGTTCGACGCGCCGTCCTGGATCTCGACCGGAACCGCGCGGATTTCGAGCGGCGCCTTAGGCAAGGTCGCGAAATCGGCGGGGAGCCTCGCATACATCGCCTTCACGCCCTCGTTTAGCCCGGCGATCAGTTCGGCGCGGCCCTCGGCGGTGTTCGCATAGAGCTGCGACGGTTCGACGTTGAGCTTGGCCAGCCGCGCGCCGACCGTTCCCTGCGTATAGCCTTGGCTTTTCAGAATCGTGTCGAGGTCGGCGGTGATCTGCGCGACCTGTTCGAGGCCGAGCTTGTGGACCTCGTCGGGCGTGAAGGTTGTCGTCGTCGCCTGCGCGAGCGCGGCGGCATAGATCGCGTCGCCCTGCGGCAGCCGCCATGCGCCGTCGCCGGGCTTGGTCGAAGGCTTGAGCGCGCGCAGCGCGGCCATCTGGCGATCGAGCGCGGGATAGACCTTCGCATCGACGATCGCCGCCGCGCGTGTTCCCCAATCGCCCGCGATGCCCTTCGCCGATGCGCGCTTGATGAGCGACCCGACGATGCTGCTCGACGCGGCTGGCTGACCGCGCAGCTTCGCCATCTGGCCGAGCGTCAGGTCGAGCGACCAGCCGGGCGCGAGAAAGCCGCGGGCGGCCTCAGCCTTCTGCTCGACCGTCTCCTGGTCAAGCGAGCCCGCGAACGCGTCGAGCCGCGCGAGATAGGCGTCGCAATCGTCGGCGGTGTTGATCGTGTGCGCGGTGTTGAGGAAGTCGGGGACGGAGAAGTAAGTCCCGCCCTGCTGGAAGATGCGATACGGCCGCTGCACCGAATCGATGCCGAACTTCGCGGGCGCGGTGGTCTGCGTCGTCAGCTGATAGCGGATGACCTCGAGGTTGAGCTGCTGCGCGGGCGAAAGCGTCGCCGCGTCGTACTTGCCGAGCGCGCCGAGCGCGCCCTGCACGCGCGCAAGAGCACGCTGGCGTTCGGCGGCCGTGCGCGGCGTGAGCATGCGCTTGAGCGCGGCGTTCGGTCCCTTGTCGAGTCCGAGTGAGCTCGCGGTTTCTGGAGAATTCTTGACATAATCGGCGAAAATGCGGCCGAATTCCGCGCCGAGCGCGGCGTCGCGACCCTGCGCGAACGCGCGCGCCGGCGTGAGGGAGGCGGCCAAGGCGGCGGCGCTGCCCGATGCGACGAACTGACGGCGATCCATGCGACTCTCCCAAGGCTGAATTTCGTCCACTTGGCGCGTTCCCCCCGCAGCTTCAAGGCGTTAGCGCGCGGCCTTCGCGCCCGGACAGTTCGACGGCGTAGTGCCAAGCCACGCGGCCCGAGCGGCTTCCTCGCTGCCCGGCGAAGGCGATCGCGTCGGCGGCCTCGAAGTTCAGGCCGAACGTGCGCGCATAGCCTTCGACCATCGCGAGATAAGTCTCCTGGTCGCACGCGTGGAAGCCGAGGCTGAGGCCGAAGCGGTCGGCGAGCGCGAGCCGGTCTTCAACCACGTCGCGCGGGTTGATCGCCGATTCCTGCTCGGCGACGTCGCGCGCGACGATGTGGCGGCGGTTCGAGGTGACAGTAAGGCGGATGTGATCGGGCCGCGCCGCGCTGCCGCCGTCGAGCACCGAGCGCAGCGCGCGCGCCGGCGCGACGCCGCCCTCGAAGCCGAGGTCGTCGACGAAGACGATCGCCGGACGCGTCCAGGCGTTCAGCGTCGCGAACAGCTCGGGCAGGGTCGCGACCTCGCTCGCCGCGAGCTCGACGAGCGCGAGAGGATGACCTTCGGCCTGCACCGCGCCGACGGCGGCCTTGACCAGCGCCGACTTGCCGCTGCCGCGCGCGCCCCACAGCAGCGCGTCGTGCGCCGCGTTTCCCAGCGCGTGCCGCCGCATGTTCTCGAGCAGCGCCGCCTTCTGCGCGTCGATTCCCGTCAAAAGGTCGAGCGGCAGCGGCCGGAACACAGCCCCGCGCAAGACTCCACCATGCCAAACATAGGCGGAGGCGTCGTCGCGCGGGCGCGCAGTCGGCGGCGGCGCGATCCGTTCGAGCGCGTCGGCGATGCGGGCGAGGAGCGCGTCGTCCATCGCCCGCCTTTATTACGCCAAGCCTTCATGCTCCAGCGCCGTCCGCACGGCGGCGCGCGCCTTCATCCGGTCGCGGAACGCCGCGAGCGGCGCGGGATAGGCGACGCCCATCTTCTCCGCCCACATCAGCATGACGAACAGATAAGCGTCGGCGACGCTGACCTGCGCGCCGAACAGATAGTCGCCCTGCATCATCGTCACGATCTCGCCGAAGCGCTTTCCGATCGCGTCACCCGCCTTCTTCTTCGCGTCGTCGGCTTCACCCGCGAAGAACGGCTTGAAGCTCTTGTGAATCTCGGTCGAGATGAAGGCGAGCATCTCGAGCAGCCGCGTGCGTCCGAGGGCGCCCCTGGGCGCGAGGCGCGCGTCCTGCCCCGCGATCCAGTCGAGGATCGCGATGTTCTCGGTCAGCACACCGCCTTCGTCGAGCGTGAGCGCGGGCACATAGCCCTTGGGATTGACCGCGAGAAAATCGCCGCCGCTCTCCGTCCGCTTCGTTTTGAGATCGACCTTTTCGCAGTCGAATTTCAGTCCCGCTTCGTGGAGCGCGATGTGATCCGCGAGGCTGCATGCCCCGGGCGTGTAATAGAGCTTCATCTGGGTTCTCCGCTGGATGGCGGAACACGAACGCTCAGCGCGCCTTCGCGGTTGCGAGCCAGCGGCGATAGAGCGGCGTGGAGGGCGCGAGCGTCAGCGATTTTTCGAGCGTCGCGGTCCCCGCGGCTCGACCGCCGGTCGAGGCAAGCAGATGCCCGTAGAGCGCCGCCGCCGGCGCGCTTCCCGGCGCGAGCGCATAGGCGCGCCGCGCGAGCGGGAGCGCGTCCGTCGTCCGGCCGAGATT
>JACDGO010000169.1 GCA_013821585.1 Sphingomonadaceae bacterium | reverse complement strand
TCGCTGGCCCGCGCCGGGCGTCGCAATCGCCGGAGGAATATCGGGTGAATCATGTCTATCGCTTCGGCGGCGGCGTCTCCGAAGGAGGGCAGGACAAGGCGCTGCTCGGCGGCAAGGGCGCGAACCTCGACGGGATGGCGTCGATCGGCCTGCCGGTGCCGCCGGGGTTCACGATCTCGACGCCGATGTGCGCGCGTTTTTATGACGAAGGCGAGCGCTTTCCTGACAAATTGAGGGGCGAGGTCGCACAGGGGATCGCGCATATCGAAAGTGTGACCGGCAAACGCTTCGGCGATCCGGGCGATCCGCTGCTCGTGTCGGTGCGCTCGGGCGCACGCGTGTCGATGCCGGGGATGATGGACACCGTTCTCAACCTCGGCCTCAACGACGCGACGGTTGAGGGGCTGGCGAAAGCATCGGGCGATGCGCGCTTCGCGTGGGACAGCTATCGCCGCTTCATCCAGATGTATGCCGACGTCGTTCTCGGCCTCGATCACGGCGCGTTCGAGGAAGCGCTCGAGATCGCCAAGGAAGACAAGGGGTTCGTCCTCGATACCGAGATGGCGGCAGAGGATTGGCGGACGCTCGTCGCCGACTATCTCGCGCTCGTCGAGGCGGAAGGGGGCAAGCCCTTCCCGCAGGATGTTCACGACCAGCTATGGGGCGCTGTCGGCGCGGTGTTCGGGTCGTGGCAGTCCGAGCGCGCCAAGGTCTATCGGCGGATCAACGGCATCCCCGGCGACTGGGGCACGGCGGTCAACGTCCAGGCGATGGTGTTCGGCAACATGGGCGACACCTCGGCGACGGGCGTCGCGTTCACCCGCGACCCGGCGAAAGGAGATCGCGCTTACTACGGCGAATTCCTCATCAACGCGCAGGGCGAGGATGTCGTCGCCGGTATCCGCACGCCGCAGTATCTGACGCGCGCCGCACGCGAGGCGGCGGGGGCGAAGCCGGCGAGCATGGAAGAGGCGATGCCCGAGACCTTCGCCGAGCTCGCGCGCGTCTTCGACCTGCTCGAAACGCATTACCGCGACATGCAGGACATCGAGTTCACCGTCGAGCGCGGTAAGCTCTGGATGCTCCAGACACGTTCGGGCAAGCGCACCGCGCGGGCCGCGCTCAAGATCGCCGTCGACATGGCCGAGGAAGGGCTGATCAGTCGCGATGAGGCGATCCTGCGCGTCGACCCTTCCGCGCTCGACCAGCTGCTCCACCCGACGCTCGATCCGGAGGCGGTGCGCGACGTGCTGGTCAAGGGGCTTCCCGCCTCGCCCGGCGCGGCTTCGGGCGTCGCGGTGTTCGACAGCGATACCGCCGAGCGGCGCGCGGGTCTCGGCGAGGCGGTGATCCTTGTGCGTACCGAGACCAGTCCCGAGGACATCCACGGCATGCACGCCGCGAAGGGCATTTTGACCGCGCGCGGCGGGATGACGAGCCACGCAGCGGTCGTCGCGCGCGGCATGGGGCGGCCGTGCGTCTCGGGCGCGGGAAGCCTGTCGATCGACGCCAGGGCGCGGATCGCGCGCGTCGGCGGGCGCGAGGTGCGCGAGGGCGACACGATCACCATCGACGGATCGAGCGGCGAGGTGATGGCGGGCGAGGTCGCGACCGTCCAGCCGCAGCTTTCGGGCGATTTCGGCACGCTGATGGGCTGGGCCGACGCGGCGCGGCGGATGAAGGTGCGCGCCAACGCTGAGACGCCGCTAGACGCGCGCGTCGCGCGCGAGTTCGGCGCGGAAGGCATCGGCCTGTGCCGCACCGAGCACATGTTCTTCGAGGCGAGTCGGATCACCGCGGTGCGCGAGATGATCCTCGCCGAAAACGAGATGGGCAGGCGCGCCGCGCTCGCCAAATTGCTGCCCGAGCAGCGCGCCGATTTCGCGGCGATCTTCGAGGTGATGGCGGGGCTTCCGGTGACGATCCGCCTGCTCGATCCCCCCCTGCACGAATTCCTGCCGCACGAGGACGGCGATTTCGCCGATGTCGCGGCGGCGACCGGCGTCGACGTCGCGCGTTTGAAGCGCCGCGCGGCCGAGCTGCACGAGTTCAACCCTATGCTCGGGCACCGCGGCTGCCGCCTCGGCGTCACCTATCCCGAAATCTACGAAATCCAGGCGCACGCGATCTTCGAGGCGGCGCTGTCGTTGGAAGTAGCTCCGGTTCCCGAGATCATGGTCCCGCTCGTCGCGACGAAGCGCGAATTGGAGCTGATGAAGGCGGTGATCGACAAGGCGGCCGAGGCCGTGTTCGCCGAGGCGGGCAAGCGCATCGACTACCTTGTCGGCACGATGATCGAGCTTCCCCGCGCGGCGCTCCGCGCGGGCGACATCGCCGAGGCGGCCGAGTTCTTCAGCTTCGGAACCAACGACCTTACACAGACGACGCTGGGCGTCAGCCGCGACGACGCGGCACGGTTCCTTTCGACCTATGTCGAACAGGGAATTTATGCGCGCGACCCGTTCGTCAGCCTCGACATCGAGGGCGTCGGCGAGCTGGTGAGCCTCGCCGCCGAGCGAGGCAGGGCGGCGCGTCCCGGCATCAAGCTCGGCATCTGCGGCGAGCATGGCGGCGACCCGGCGAGCATCGCCTTCTGCGAGACCGTCGGCCTCGACTATGTCAGCGCTTCGCCCTACCGCGTGCCGATCGCCCGCCTCGCCGCGGCGCAGGCGGCGCTCACGGCCAGGGAGAAGGCATGACCGCGCCCGACTTCGACTTCGCGCTCGGCGAGATGGCGGACGCGATCCGCGAGACGACCGCACGCTTCGCCGCGGACCGCATCGCGCCGCTCGCCGCTAGGATCGACGCGGAGGACTGGTTCCCGCGCGAGCTGTGGCCCGAGATGGGCGCGCTCGGGCTGCACGGCATCACGGTCGCGGAGGAGGATGGCGGCCTCGGCCTCGGCTATCTCGAGCATGTCATCGCGCAGGAAGAAGTCGCGCGCGCATCGGCTTCGGTCGGCTTGAGCTACGGCGCGCATTCGAACCTGTGCGTCAACCAGATCCGCCGCTGGGCTACGCCTGAGCAAAAAGCGAAATACCTGCCCAAGCTGATCTCGGGCGAGCATGTCGGCAGCCTTGCCATGTCGGAGGCCGGGGCGGGTTCGGACGTCGTCTCGATGAAGTTGAAGGCCGACAAGGTGCAGGGCGGCTACGTCCTCAACGGCACGAAGTTCTGGATCACCAACGCCCAATATGCCGACACGCTTGTCGTCTATGCCAAGACCGGCGAGGGATCGCGCGGCATCACGACCTTCCTGATCGAGGCGACCATGCCCGGTTTTTCGATCGGCCAGAAAATCGACAAGATGGGAATGCGCGGATCGCCGACGTCCGAGCTAGTGTTCCAGGACTGCGAGGTTCCCGAAGAGAATGTCATGGGGCCTGAGAACGGCGGCGTCGGCGTGCTGATGTCGGGGCTGGATTACGAGCGCACCGTGCTCTCCGGCATCCAGCTCGGCATCATGCAGGCGTGCCTCGACACGGTCCTGCCGTTCGTTCGCGAGAGGAAGCAGTTCGGAAAAGCCATCGGCGCGTTCCAGCTGATGCAGGCGAAAATCGCCGACATGTATGTCGCGCTCAATTCGGCGCGCGCCTATGTCTATGCGGTCGCGAGGAATTGCGACGCGGGGCGCACGACGCGCTTCGACGCGGCGGGCGCGATCCTGCTCGCGAGCGAGAGCGCGGTGAAGGTCGCGAACGAAGCGGTGCAGGCATTGGGCGGCGCGGGCTACACCAAGGACTGGCCGGTCGAACGCTATCTGCGCGACGCCAAATTGCTCGACATCGGCGCGGGGACGAACGAAATCCGCCGGATGCTGATCGGGCGGGAGCTGATCGGGGCGTGAGCGCGCCGGTTCTCGAGACCAAGCTCGATCCCGAGAGCGAGGCTTTCCGCGCCAACGCCGCGCAAAACCGCGCGCTCAAGGACGAACTGTGGGCGAAGGTCGCCGAGGCGGCGTTTGGCGGCAACGAGAAGTCGCGCGAACGCCATACGTCGCGGGGGAAGCTGCTCCCGCGTGAGCGCGTCGAGCGCCTGCTCGACCCCGGCTCACCTTTGCTTGAGATCGGCCAGCTCGCCGCGAACGACCTCTACCACGGCGAAGTCCCCGGCGCGGGCATGATCGCCGGAATCGGCCGCGTCTCCAGCCGCCAGTGCATGATCGTCGCCAACGACGCGACGGTGAAGGGCGGCACCTACTACCCGATGACGGTCAAGAAGCACCTGCGCGCGCAGGAGATCGCGACCGAGAACCGCTTGCCTTGCATCTATCTCGTCGACAGCGGCGGCGCGAACCTCCCGCATCAGGCCGAGGTCTTCCCCGACCGCGACCATTTCGGCCGCATCTTCTTCAACCAGGCGAACATGAGCGCGAAGGGCATTCCGCAGATCGCCTGCGTCATGGGAAGCTGCACCGCGGGCGGCGCCTATGTCCCCGCGATGTCCGACGAGACGATCATCGTGCGTGGGCAGGGGACGATCTTCCTCGCCGGCCCGCCGCTCGTGAAGGCCGCGACCGGCGAGGTCATCACGGCGGAGGAACTGGGCGGCGCGGACACGCACGGGCGCAAATCGGGTGTGGTCGATCACGTCGCCGAGAATGACGAGCACGCGCTGACGATTGTCCGCGACATCGTCTCCACTCTGCAACCGTCGCCCAAACCCGACATCAACATGGCCGAGCCGCGCCCGCCCAAATTCGACGCCGAGGAGTTGTACGGCATCATTCCCGACGATGTTCGCGCGCCATACGACGTCCACGAAGTCATCGCGCGGATTGTGGACGGCAGCGAATTCCAAGAATTCAAATCGCTCTATGGCGCCACGCTCGTCTGCGGCTTCGCGCATATCTGGGGCATCCCCGTCGCGATCCTCGCCAACAACGGCGTGCTGTTCAGTGAGAGCGCGCAAAAGGGCGCGCACTTCATCGAGCTCGCCTGCCAGCGGCGCGTGCCCTTGCTGTTCCTCCAGAACATCTCGGGCTTCATGGTCGGCGGCAGATATGAGGCGCAGGGGATTGCCAAGCACGGCGCGAAGCTCGTGACGGCGGTGGCGACCGCGAGCGTGCCCAAGATCACCGTCCTGATCGGCGGCAGCTTCGGCGCGGGCAACTACGGCATGTGCGGCCGCGCCTATTCGCCGCGCTTCCTGTTCACCTGGCCCAACGCGCGGATCAGCGTGATGGGCGGCGAACAGGCGGCGAGCGTGCTGGCGACCGTCCACCGCGACGCCGAGAGCTGGACCCCCGAGCAGGTCGAAGCCTTCAAGGCCCCGATCCGCCAGAAATACGAAGACGAAGGCAACCCCTACCACGCCACCGCGCGCCTGTGGGACGACGGCATCATCGACCCGGCGCAGACGCGCGACGTGCTTGGACTGGCGTTCGCCGCGACGCTGAACGCCCCCGTCGAG
>JACDGO010000168.1:927-5445 GCA_013821585.1 Sphingomonadaceae bacterium | reverse complement strand
ATCGCTCGCTGACCTCCCAACCCAGCCCAAAGGTTGAATCAGAAGTCGCACGAAAACGGAATCCCAAATCGATTCACACAATCAGGAAATGACTCTAGTTCAATCCCAAATCGATTCACACAATCAGGAAATGACTCTAGACGAGCAGCAGCTTGAAGCCTCGGCGCGCTGCGCGCCCGCGCTCATCAGACGAGTCTTTGGTCCTCAGCAACTTATCGATCCAGCCGTCGTCAGCCCCGATCCGGCGGAGCCGCTCGAAACCGTGCGAATGGGCCGCGGGTACGGCAAGGATTGCCGGGCTTCGCTCTGAAGGGTGGCGATGGTCATTGTTGAACTCCCTTGCGCGCGGATCTGGTGATCCGTTCCGGTGCCGCGGCGGGCATCCTGAACCACAGAGCGAGTTTCAGGCTCTCGGCGATCCGGGCAGCCTTGTTCTGAAGCGCGGTCGCCAATTCCGCTGGCAGCATCTGCGCGGTCACCTCCTGCCAGAGCATCAGCCAGCGATCGAACATGGCCGGCGTCAGTTCGGCCAAATGCGCGATGTGCGCGGCCATTGGATTGCCCTTGTAGCGGCCGCTGGTGAGCATGACCGACGACCAGAAGGCGACGAGCTTTTCAAGATGGACGTCCCAATGCTCGATCGCGCCATTGAAGACGGGGCCGATCAGATCGTCGCGACGCACCCGCGCATAAAAGGCCGAGATCAGCCGGTCGAGATCGGCCTCATGCAGCTCAATATCAGTGGGTATCATGGGTGCTCCTCATAATCATGTCTTATGAATCCATCTAGTGCCAGGCACCATCTGCTCGAGATCCTCGAGATCGCTAGGCCAGCACATCGGGTTCGGCATCGTCCATCAGGGTTGCCAGTTTGGGCACCTTTGTCCTGACCTGGTCGGCGACAGATCGCCATTGCTGACTGGCGGCTTCGGGGGTTTCCTGTGCGAAGGCGGTCGCGATGAAGGCGGAGGCGACGCGCCGTCCGCTCTTGCCGGCATGGGCGAGCGCATTGCGCATGAAGTGAACGCGGCAGCGCTGCCAGCTTGCACACAGGAGTTTTGAGACAGCGGCCTTGATGCCCTCATGGGCATCGGAGATCACCAGCTTGACCCCGCGCAAGCCCCGGCGGGTGAGCTTTCTTATGAAGTCGGTCCAGAAGGTTTCTGCCTCCGAAGCGCCGATATCCATGCCGAGAACCTCGCGTTTTCCGTCGGTATTGACGCCGACCGCGATGATCACGGCAACCGACACGATCCGGCCCGCCTGTCGAACTTTGACGTAGGTGGCGTCGATCCACAGATAGGGCCAGTCGCCTTCGATCGGACGATCGAGAAAGGCGTGCACACGCTCGTCGATCTCCTCGCACAGGCGGCTGACCTGGCTTTTGGAGATGCCGCTCATCCCCATAGCCCGGACAAGATCGTCGACCGAGCGTGTCGATATGCCCTGGATATAGGCTTCCTGAATGACCGCTGTGAGAGCCTTCTCGGCCATGCGGCGCGGCTCCAGGAAGCCCGGAAAATAACTGCCCTTTCGCAAGCGAGGGATATGCAGCTCGACCGTTCCGGCCCGCGTCTCCCAGTCGCGCTCGCGGTGCCCGTTACGCTGCACCAGTCGGTCCCGTGACTTCTCACCGTATCCAGCACCCGTCGCAGCGCTCACCTCCATCTCCATCAGCCGCTCAGCAGCAAACGAAATCATGTCGCGCAAAATATCCGAGTCAGGGGCCTTTTCGACAAGCGTGCGAAGGTCCATCAGGGTGTCGGTCATCGATAATTACTCGGTTCAGGGTTGGTGTCGGCAACCCGATCCTAGCCGAAATCATCGATGACCACCGCAAGCCCGCCGCCCCGCTACAGCGCCTTTTGATTTGCGCGCGGACCGGCGGGCTCGCTACATCAACCTACACCACGCCGCGGGACACGACCGAGGAGAACAAGGCAAACCCTCCGTTCCAGCTAATGCGCGTCGGCGCCATTGCACCGATAAGCTTGTCTAATGCATTGCGGCAGCCGACGTCTTCCCGGATGAGCAAGAATTCTCCGGATGGCGAACACACAGCAGCGGCATGATCGCACCGGTTCGGGTATTGAGCGGCCGGTTTGCTCGCAGCCGAACGAGCGCGGAGAACATCGCCGTTTCATCGGCGTAAAATGATGAGCTTATTGGTAGAAGGGGTCGTAACGCCTGCTGGAGATTTTCTATTCCGCACAGTCCGCATGATGATTCAAAAGTTCGATGCCCCGTCCGGTCGGCGATCCGGGCTCTGACTTCCGCTGCAACAGTAACCTGGATAACGGCACCGCCAAGAGCCGAGTGATAATCGACGTCAAGGACGTCTGCCGGTCGATCAATTAGCCGTTCGGACATTGCAAAGCGCTGTGCCAACTCTGTCGCGTCGCATGGGCTTGCCATCAATACTGAGTGTCCAACCCCGTCAAATTTGAATGCGATCGGCTCCTCGCGAGCGACCCATTGCTCGATTGCTACGTGCGTGCCAGCCGCGTCTACGCGAACGAACGCCAGCGCAAGCAGGTCGGAATCGGACGTTTTGCTCAGCGCGGCTCGCCAAAGCTACGAACCGTGCTTCCGTCCGAATTCTTTCGGTCCTCGACGAGGTGGCCAAGTGCCAATAGAGCCGGCGCATCCGTAACCGAATACAACACCGAAACTTCATTGCCATTGCGGTGGCTCGACCATTGCCAGCCCGGCACCACAAACACGTCATTGCGCTGCCAAGCGAGCTCGACGCCGTCAATTACAGACGTCCCCCTTCCCTCCAGGCAGACGTAGATTCGGGCCGCCGTTGAACGCTGTTCGAGCGTCCGCTCATCCGCCCGCAGCATTTGCATCAGGACACCTAGTGTGCGGAGCACACTGGCGCCGGTCCCCGGGCTGTAATATTCGACGACGATCCCATCGTGCGGTGATCCTTCGTCGTCGCGAAGTTGGTCGAGCAACGCGCGCGTCGGCTCGTATTTGTACAGGAACTGCGGTGACCCGCTCCCTCGTGCAATATGGTGCGAGACATAGCCGGGGCGAACCCCTCCGACCCCATACGCATGTGCCGACCAATCAGGGCGGCGTTTCAACGTTTGATTTTTTTTTACGACACGCTTGCCTTCCTCGACCTCCGCATAGTCGTTGAAGAAGAAATTGGTGCCAAGTGTTTTGGTAAACGGGATATCGAGGACATCGAACCACATGATCGGCCCTTCGCCCTCGTTGCCGGTTTCGTGCCAGGTACCGCTCGGGTTGGTCACGACATCGCCCCGTTCGAGAGCACACTTGTCGCCTTCAACCGTCGTATAGGCTCCGTGGCCTTCAAGCATTACGCGACACGCCGCGGCGGCGTGGCGGTGGACGGTCGACAGCTCGCCCGGCGGGATGACTTGCACGCCGCCGAACAGCCGCTGTGTGATCAGCCCCGTGCCGGGCATGCCGGGGTTGGAAAACATCAGATTGCGGCGGTCGGCCTCCTCGATCGGGATCACCTCGGTCGAGGCGAAGCCCAATGGGGCGAAATCGGCGTAGTGCCAGATACCGGGCTTTTCCGGGTTCTGCGGCTCGTGCGCCTCATAGGCGTGCTTCAGGTTCCAGAAACCGACGATGTCCTGGTCGGCGAGCGCCTTGCCGAGCGAGGCGCGGTCGTAGGCCGTGGTCGTGGCCGGCGCGGGGTTGGTTGCCATCTCGATACTCCTGAAGTCGTCTTATATCATGTTTCGACCACGCGAGCGCGGGCCAGCAAGAGGCCGGCTAGGCTGAGCGCGCCGCATAGCGACAAATAGACGCCTACGGGCGCCAGCCCGCCGCGCGTCGCCAGGCTCTGCGCGATGTACGGGGCGATGCCGCCGCCGAGGATCGCGCCGAGATTGAACGCCATCGACGCGCCCGTGTAGCGCACGCGGGCCGGGAACAGCCCCGGCAGCCACGCGCCCAGCGGGCCATAAGCGAACCCCATGCACAACAGCACCAACGACAAATAAACGAACACCAGCCCGATTGACCCGCTGCCGATCATCGGTGCTATCAGCGGCCCGGCCAACACCAGAGTGCCGGCGCACCCCGCGATCAACACCGCGCGCGCGCTGAACCGATCGGACAGCACTCCTGACAGCAGGATGCCGATGGCGAGGAATACGGTCGCGCCGATTTCCGCGACCAAGAACGCGCTGCGGCCATAGCCGAGCGTAGTGGTGCCGTACCCGAGCAGAAAAGCGGTCGCAATGTAAAAGATCGCGAAGCAGGCGAGACCGCCCAGTGCGCCGAGCAGGACCGCCGGAAAATGATGTCGCGCGACCCGCGCGATCGGCACCTTTTCGGGCGGTGCTTCGCTAAGCGCGACACTGAAGGCGGCGGTTTCGGTCAGCCGTAGCCGCACCCAAAGCCCGACCGCAACCAGCAGGGCGCTGCCGAGGAACGGGATGCGCCAGCCCCATTCCATCATCTGTTCCTTTGACAGAGCGAGGCCGAGCAGCAGAAACATGCCGTTCGCGGCGATGAAGCCGACGGGCGCGC
>JACDGO010000168.1:0-917 GCA_013821585.1 Sphingomonadaceae bacterium | reverse complement strand
GCGCCGCCCCGCCCCATTCGCCGCCGAGGCCGAGGCCCTGGCAAAGCCGCAACAGGCACAGCAGCAGCGTCGCCCACCAGCCGATCTCCCGATACGTGGGCAGGAACGCGATCAGGATCGTCGATCCGCCCATCAGCAAGAGCGACGCGACAAGCGTCGATTTGCGGCCGATGCGGTCGCCGAAATGTCCGAACAGGATCGCGCCGACCGGTCGCGCGAAGAAGGCGAGAGCCAGGCTGGCATAGGCGGCGAGCTGCTGTGCGGAAGGCGAAGCGGCAGAGAAGAACAACGGTCCGAAGAACAGGCTCGCCGCGGTCGCGTAGATGAAGAAGTCATAGAATTCTACCGCGGTGCCGACCAGGCTCGCGGTCAGCACGCGGCGCTGCATTCGTTCGGGGGGCGTCACGAACGCCGTGGCGCTCACTGCTGCACCGCGTTGCTCAGCCGGCCGAGCCCGTCGATCTCGATCGCCACCCGGTCGCCCGGCGCCAGATAGCGCGGCGGGTCGAAGCCGATGCCGACCCCGGCGGGGGTTCCCGTCGCGATAATGTCGCCGGGATACAGCGTGATCCCCGCCGACAGCGCCGCGATCAGCGTCGGTATGTCGAAAATCAGGTCGACGGTGTTCGCGTCCTGCCGCAATTCGTCATTGACCCAGCACCGGACACCAAGGCTTTCGGGATCGACCTCGTCCGCGGTGACAAGCCACGGTCCCATCGGGCAGAAACTGTCGAGCGACTTGCCGATCAGCCATTGCTTATGGCTGGCCTGCAGGTCGCGGGCGGTGACATCGTTGACGATCATATAGCCGAACACATGCTCGTAGGCGTCGGCTTTGGCGATGCCGCGTCCGCCCTTGCCGATCACCACCGCCAGCTCGGCTTCATAGTCCACCTTGTCGCTGAGCCCGGTCGGGT
>JACDGO010000167.1 GCA_013821585.1 Sphingomonadaceae bacterium | reverse complement strand
GGTCACCGCGCTGGCGCTGGCGCGCGACGCCGCGCGGGGCGAGGCGGCGCCGGTCACCAAGGGGCTGCTTGTCGCCACGGCCGTGCTTGGCATCGCCGGTGTCGGCTTTCACGCCTATGGCGTGTCGCGTGCGATGGGCGGCTGGCGCAACTGGCGGCAGAATGTGTTCGATGGTCCGCCGCTTCCGGCGCCACCCGCCTTCACCGGTCTCGCGATCGCCGCGCTCGGCGCGCTCGTGCTGATGGACAAGCGACGTGCCTGACCGCTTTCCGGGCTATGACGTGCTGTCGAAGCGCGATGGCCAGTCGTGGAACGCGCGGTCGCGCGACGTGATCGCCGCCCGCCTGGCAATCGGCGGGGAGCCCCGTTTCTTCACGCACGCCCAGTTGCGGACGTTGCGCGCGTTGGCGGTACGGATCGTGCCGCAGCCGGAAGGGCGTGCGCCGATCGACGCGGCGGCGCTGATCGATGACGCGCTGGTGAACGGCGAGGGGGAGGGGTTCCGCGACGCCCGGATGCCGCCCGCGTCCGAAGCATGGCGACGCGGTCTCGATGCGTTCGACGTTGAGGCGCACGACGCGCTCGGCAAGGCCTTCGCCGATCTCGACGGGCGCGCGCAGGACGCCTTGATCGGCGCCATGGAGGCGGGAGCTTTGGCGAGCGGCGCCTGGCTCGGCATGCCGTGCGCGCTGTTCTTCACCAGCCGCGTGCTCGCCGATATCGTCGCCGCCTATTACGCGCACCCGTCGGCATGGAGCGCGATCGGATTCGGCGGCCCCGCCGCCCCGCGCGGCTATGTCCGGATGGAGGCCGATCGCCGCGATGGGTGGGAGGCAGCAGAGCTGAAGCCTGACGACGACCCGGCAAAGACCATCAGGCAAAACCGGCATGTCGCCTGACCCCGAGGGTCGCCCGCGTGCCGCCATGGGCCGCGCCCCTGACGTGTTTGTCCCCGGCGGCTGGGTGCCGATGCGCGAGCATCGCGACGCCGACGAAGTCGATTTCGCGATCGTCGGGACGGGAGCAGGGGGAGGGACGCTCGCGTGCCGGCTGGCGGAGGCGGGATTCTCGGTCGTCGCGTTCGATGCCGGCGCCTACTACCGTCCGCTCGAGGATTTCGCGTCGGACGAGCGCCATCAGTCCAAGCTGTTCTGGACCGACGAGCGCATCGTCGACGGCACGGATCCGCTGACGCTCGGCGCCAACAATTCGGGCCGCGCGGTCGGCGGCAGTACCGTCCATTTCGCGATGGCGTCGCTGCGCTTTCGCCCCGAATGGTTTAAGGCCCGCTCCAAGCTCGGCTATGGCGCGGACTGGCCGATCGACTGGCGCGAGATGTGGAAATATTATGCCGAGGTTGAGCAAGCGCTGAAAATCTCCGGTCCGGTAACATATCCCTGGGGACCGAAGCGTCCGCGCTACCCCTATCGCGCGCATCCGCTCAACGCCGCGGCGGAACATCTCGCACGCGGCGCCGAGGCGTTGGGAATCGGCTGGACCGAGACGCCGCTCGCCACGATCTCCGCGCCGCGCGGCAAGGCGTCGCCGTGCGTCTATCGCGGCTTCTGCGTCACGGGCTGCGCGACCAACGCCAAACAATCGGTGCTCGTCACCTGGCTCCCGCGCGCGCTCAAGGCAGGGGCCGAAATCCGCGATCTTGCGATGGTCGGACGGATCGACACCGACGCGCACGGCAAGGCGACCGGCGTTCACTATCACCGCGACGGCGGATGGCGCTTCCAGAAGGCGCGCAACGTCGTCGTCGCGGGCTATGCGATCGAGACGCCCCGTCTGCTGTTGAATTCAGCGAACGCGATGTTTCCCGACGGCTTGGCGAACAGCTCCGGACTCGTCGGCAAAAACCTGATGGTCCAGTCGAACCAGGCCATATTCGGAACCGCTCGCGAGGAGATACGGTGGTACAAAGGCCCGCCGAGCCTCGCGATCAGCGAGCACTGGAACTACGATGACAACAAGGACTTCTTCGGCGGATATTGCTACATGAGCCAGGGGCCGCTCCCGATCGCCTGGGCCAAGTCGCTGGCGCTCGGGCGCGGGATGTGGGGCGAGTGCCTCGTCAATGAAATGACGCGCTACAATCACAGTGTCGGGCTGAAGATGGTCGGCGAAATCATGCCGCACGAGCGCAACCGCGTAACGCTCGCCGACGAAGTCGACCGCTTCGGCCTGCGCATCCCCCGCGTCACATTTTCTTACAGCGACAACGACCGCGCGATGATCGCCCACGCGCTCGATTTCATGGACAAAAGCCTTGCCGCGACCGGCGTGAGCGATCGGTGGCGCGAAACCGAAGATACCTGTCACCTGAACGGCACGGCGCGGATGGGGGTAGATGCCGCCTGCAGCGTTGTCGATGCGGATTGCCGAAGCTGGGACATTCCCAACCTGTGGATATGCGACGGTTCCGTGTTCCCGACGGTCGGCGGGGTCAATCCTTCGCTGACGATCCAGGCGCTAGCGTGCCGCTCGGCCGACCGTATCAAGGTTCTTGCCGGCCGTGGCGAACTGCACGTCGCGGGCGCAAACTCGGCGTCAACGGCTTGATACGCGCCGCACGGACTTCCGCGGCCGGGCAAAACCGGCCCTGATGGTCTTTTCTGCACGCGACGCCTTCGGCTCGCCACATTCCCACTATGAAATGTCGTGACCTTCGTGACCTTTGTCGAACCGGATTGTCTGCCGCCAACGCCCCTTCATCCACGCCGCATAGGCGCGATAGTCGGGGTCGTTGCCGAGATGCTTTTCCTCGGTCTTCGCGCGCCACCAATAAACGGCGCTGACCATCGCCAGGATCGCGGTGTCGCGCGCGGCGTCGACCGGACCCCCCGTCGTCACGAGGAACGGTAGCGTTGCCAGCCACCAATAGGCGTTCTTCGACAGATAGGCGGGGTGCTTGGCCCACGCATAGGGGCCGTGGGTTAGGATGCCGCGGTGCGTGAGATTGGAAAAGCGCAGCCCGAACGCGACCGTCGCCCACGCGTAGATCGCCGTCAGCGCGACGAGCAGCGCGCCCCACAGCCCGATCAGCGTCGGGTGGCCGGCGAGCCACCAGCTCCATTCCGCCGTTCCCGGATGATAGTCGAGCGGCCCGCCGTTTCCCATCAGGATAAACGGCGGATAGCAGATCAGCGCCGCTACCCACCCTTCGGCATAGGGTGTCGCCGAGCGGATGTGCGCGTCGAGCGGCTTCATCGTCAGCACATAGCCAACCGTCGCCATGCCGACGTCGATCACGAACATGAACGAGATCAGATAATTGGCGAGCGCGACGGGCGAGGCGGCGAGTTCGGCCCAAGGCCGGGCGACGATCTCGTGGAAACCGCCCGGAACGATCGACAGCATAAACGCGAGGAAGAAGCCCTTGACCGCCCAGCTGCGGAAATGATCGGCGATCGCCGCGCGGTCGGCGGGGCCGCTGCCGATCAACCAGGTTCCTAGCGCCCATGCGCCGTCCCTCGGGTGCTTCAGCCGGCGGTCTAGCCAAACGACATAGGGCGCGGACAACACGAACAGCGGCGCTGCAGCGACCGCGAAACACTGCATCGCGAATACATAGGCTCCCTGCCAGTAGAAGCGCCCGAGCGCGTAGAGACAGCCGATCAGCCCCCATGTTGCCCACAGACCGGCGAGCTTGGCGAGGCTGGTATCGAGCGTTTCGGACAGCGGACGCGGCGGCGCGTCCCAGTCGATCCCGGTCGACGGATTACGGTGGACCTTGTCGACCAGCAGTGACCACAGGACCATCGGCACGCCGCACGCGGCGACATTGACGAGCGCCGAAAGCGGCCCCGCCATCCCGAACCAGCGCACGATCGTGAACCAGGCGAAGAGACCGGCGAGTCCGGCGAGGCCGACGCCGGTCGAAACGGCGGATTTTGGTCGAGCGGCGGTCATGGCCGCTTCCTAGCCGGAGCCTAGCGCCCCTGGCTACGCCAGCGCTTGATGACGCGGCCGACGATCTCTTCCTCGCCGCCCGATTCCTTCCAGAGCTGCGAGAACAGCGGATCGCTCGACGCCGGCCGCCGGTTCTCCTCGAGATTGTCGAAGGCGACACGGATCGGGATGGCGACGCCTTCGCCGCACACGATCGCTTCGCGGTTGCGGAGCGCCGGGATGGTGTCGAGGAAACCGCGCGCGCCCTCGGGCATCGCCGCGCGGACGAACGCCTGGTCGCGCTCGTTGTTGAGGCGCATCGCGATGATCGTTCCGCACTGCGACAGCACGCCCTCGGCGAGGTCGGACGGACGCTGCGTTATGAGGCCAAGCGAAACGCCGTATTTGCGGCCTTCCTTGGCGATGCGGCCGAGGATCTTGCCGACTGCGCTCGCGTGCGCCATGCGCTCGCTCGGCACGTATCGGTGCGCCTCCTCGCAGACGAGCAGGATCGGGCGCTGCGGCTCGTTCCTCGACCAGATCGCATAGTCAAACACCATGCGGCTCAGCACCGCGACGACGACTGATGTGATGTCCGACGGAACGCCCGAGACGTCGATGATCGAGATCGGTTTGCCGTCGCCGGGCAGGCGGAAGATACGGCCGAGGAAGTTCGCCATCGTGTCCGCGACGAGCATGCCGGAAAACATGAAGCTGTAGCGCGGGTCCGACTTGATCTCGTCGATCTTCGTCTTCAGCCGCATATAGGGCGCGTTGTCACCGGCCTTGTCGAGCTTGCCCATTTCCTGCGTGATGTTCGCGGTGAGGTCGCTCAACAGATAGGGGATCGGCGAATCGACCGTGAGCTTGGAAATCCCCTCGGCGACGCGGCTCTTGGCCTTGGCGGCGAGCAGGCATTTGGCGAGGACGTCGGCGTCCATCTGGCGGTCGTTGCCCATCGAGGTGACGAAAACCTCGCAATGCTCCTCGAAGTTCATCAGCCAATAGGGCATGGCGAGGTTTGATACGTCGAACAGCGCGCCGTTGTTTTTGAACGCCGCCGAATATTCGCCATGCGGGTCGATCATGACGATATGGCCCTGCGGCGCGAGCTCGCAGATGCGGTGAAGGAGCAGTGCGGCCGACGTCGACTTGCCGGTGCCGGTCGATCCCAGAAGCGCGAAATGCTTCCCGAGCAGCGCGTCGACGTAGAGAGCGCCACGAATATCGCGCGTCGGATATACGGTGCCGACCTCGATGTGCGCGCGGTCGTCCGCCGCGTACATCTGCTTCATGTCCTCGGACGTGACCGGAAACGCCTCGGCGCCCGGCGCTGGATAGCGCGTGACGCCGCGGCGGAAATTGTAGACCTTGCCGGTCAGCCGTTCCTCGTCGCCTTCGCCGAGGAAGTCGACGGCGCCGATCGCCGAGCCTTCGCGGCGCTCGTCGGCGGTCAGCGTGCGGATGTTCGCCATCAGCCAGGTCGAGCCGACCTTGACCTTGATCTGCGATCCGACCTGGCCGCCCATGGCAAGGCATGGGTCCATCGCGTCAGTGAGCTTGGCC